>NZ_PJAV01000170.1:0-115197 GCF_002836695.1 Pseudoalteromonas sp. 78C3 | reverse complement strand
TTATTTGGACTAACAAAACTGTGCTACTAAATTTACTTTTTAAACTTAGAGTTCATCTTTTTCCTTTCCATTTTTCCCTAAGAAATAAGGGGAGGTGTCAGTGT
Source organism: Pseudoalteromonas sp. 78C3 (assembly GCF_002836695.1). Lineage (NCBI taxonomy): Bacteria > Pseudomonadati > Pseudomonadota > Gammaproteobacteria > Alteromonadales > Pseudoalteromonadaceae > Pseudoalteromonas > Pseudoalteromonas sp. 78C3. Next base: position 115,093 of record NZ_PJAV01000170.1, on the reverse strand, counting down.
TATTTAGCATTTGCAAATAGCAGCAATTGCATTGGCAGAAAATAAAAAACTAATAAATACTCTAAATAACATTTTATTTAATATCCTTATTAAAAATAAACCTCATCACCTAAAAACAAAAAGACCTGACTCTATTTATTTACTTTTTCTTGAAGCTGTAAATAAAATAAAAGTTATCACTTTTCTTATGTAAGCATAGGCCCTCTTTAGAAATAGGGTTACAAGTGTTTGTGAAGGTATTTTTATCTATATTATCCTTACTCTTGCTTGCTATAGCATAGGTAAACTTAAAGTCTTTAGTATCTTTTCTAATAACCTCTAAACCATAAATCCCATATGAGTTTCTTTTTCCAGATAAAACCCCAATTTCGCTTGCTATCTTAGTGATCTCATATAGCTCCACATCGATTTTTTTTAAATCACTACTGACTAAAGGAAAGTTGCTTCCTGCTATATATTCATTTGAGTTTTCTTTTAAATATTTCAATATTGCAATTAATTCTTTATGATTATTAGAAACTATTTTAGAAGCTATATTTTCACTTTCTAAAATTAAACTCTCTCTTATAGGTTCGTAATTTTCATCCGCTCCACACGACACTAATAGAAAAAAACTGAATAATATGTAAAGTCTAAAAATCAACATGACTTACCCCTCCCATTTTTTCGTATTCTGCCCATATTGGAATAAATTAAGATGACACCCATCCTAATTCTTAGTTCGTCAAAGTGTAAATTTAGGATAGGTGATGAAATGGACGCTTGCTAAGACGCGTCAATTGCCAAACTGCTTAAGTAAATTAAGTACGGTAAAGTACTTTGATTACATGCCAGCCGAATTTTGTTTTAACTAGATGCGGTTCTAAAATTGCACCTTTAAATGCAATTTTGTCAAACTGTGGGACCATTTGGCCGCGTCCAAATTCACCTAAATCACCGCCTTTTTTCCCCGATGGGCATGACGAATACTTTTTAGCTAAGGTTTGAAACTTTGCACCTTTACCTAATTGCTTAATAATATCTTCTGCAATTTCTTTGTGCTTAACCAAAATGTGAAGTGCATGTGCTGTATTTGCCATGAAAAAAGCCTTTTATACCGTTAGCTAAAATTAAACGCGGCGATTTTAACACAACCTCATAAACCTAGCATCTACTTATACTGCAGTGTATTAACGCCTAATTTATAAATAATGTTTGGCATCATCTGGGTTGGGTATTCTGCAGTACTGATATTTACCAAATAACGTATATCTATTTAAAGCAACCCTATCGTATAACCAATTATTAAACCTAGCTGGCAAAATACTAAATACGTTTGCTAGCTTGTATGGGTAACCTAGCTGCTTAACAACGTTAAAAAAAGCATGGCTTTGCGTATACGCTTTACCGTTTTCTAGGTAAACCATTGAGGCATATTCAATTGTTGAAAAACCAAAATGCGTTAACAACAGTTCCCCTTTTGGAGATTGCACGCTGCATAATTTAAAAATAGTATTAGTGTCGTGAGCAATTATAAAATTACACCACGCGCTGCACAGCTTACATTGCGCATCAAATAATATAATTTTTTGATTTTGCATTATTGTCACTGCATCATCGCTCATAACACTTTCCTTAAATTAAGTACTAAACTACTGCTGCACCGGCTTTTTTTGTAACTTGCGCTGCAAAGTACGCCTATGCATATTAAGTTGCCTTGCGGTAACCGACACATTGCCATTATTACTGTGTAATACTTGTTGAATATGCTCCCACTCTAAACGCTCTGGCGACATAACCGCATCATCAATAACACTCGATGCCGATGCCACAGGCTCGGTGTTAAGCGCTTTTAATAATGTTGCCATATCAACCGGCTTGGTAAGGTAGTCGTTTGCGCCTAAACGCATTGCCTCTACTGCGGTTGCTATACTTGCAAACCCGGTTAGTAAAACAATATGAGTTTGGGGGAGCAAACTACGCAGCGGCTTTATGAGTGTAAGTCCGTTATCGTCACCTAGTTTCATGTCTAATAAAACAAAGTCGGGCAATAGTTTACGCGCGGTAAGTAACGCATCACTTTGATTATGCGCCACCTCGCAGGTAAAGCCTTGTTTAGTTAAGCGCCTTGCCAGTGTGCAGGCTAAATTAATGTCGTCTTCAATTATAAGTAACTTCATGAGGCGTTATTCTCAGTGTTTACAATAGCGAGTTTAACTTTGGCGACAGCGCCGCCATCTGTATGGTTAAACAAGGTAAGTGAGCCATTTAAACGCTCAAAAGTAACATTTGATAAAAGCACAGCAAGCCCCATTCCTTGATCGCTTGGCATAAGTTGACCACCCAGCTCTGCTAATTGCGATGATGAAAAGCCACGACCAAAATCGTGAATTAACAAGTAAACGCATTCACTATGTAGGTTATCTTGCTGCCAACTCAGCTCTAATTGAGTTTGACCTTGTTTTTGATTAGCGAGCGCGGCGTTTTGCAATAAATTTAAAATAGCAGGCAATAACATCGCATCACTCAATAGCGTTGCCGCAATAGGTGGCGTAATCCATTTAATTTGTTGATCAGGGTATTGCAGTAAAAGTGTATCTGTAATTTGCGTTTGCAGTTGCTTTACGGTGGTATGCTCTTGCGAATTTTTAAGACGTAATTGCTCTGAGAGTTTTCTAAAGTCGTTAAGTTGTGTACTGCACTGAGTAAGCGGCGCTTGCATGTACTTAACAATAGGATTGTTTGGTTGCTCTTCTAATAACTCTTCAAACAGTAACTGTAAGTTTGCAATTGGGGTCGCTAGTTGATGGGTTATTTGTGCTGCGGCCCCATCAAGGGTAACAAGCTGTTCATTACGCAATTGTTTTTCACGCACGTTTGCAATAATTCGCTCTCGTTCTTTAAGTGCCCTGCTCATTGCGCCAATAACAAGTGCAATTACGCTGGCACTTAAAACAAAATTAACCCACATGCCAATAAAGTGACCACTCATATTCATTTGATGCATACTGTGATCGGGCATCTTTATCAATAAAAAACTGTATGCGGCAATGGCTAACACTGCAATATAAGCTAATCCTTTTTCTCTCAGCGTAACAGCAGCTATCATTATTGGGAGTAATAACAACGATACAAATGCATTGGTTGCACCACCGCTTAGCAAGAGTAAAACCGTTAAAAATAATACATCAGCGGTTAACTGCATCAACATACCCAAAGGTTTAGCCTGGCTCACATTACGATAAGCAAATAGGCTAATAAGCTGAAACACAGCCTCAACGGCAATAACAATCAGTAAAGGCAGTAATGCAATTTGATGTTCTAGTAAAAAATAAACGCTAAGCACAGCAATTAATTGCACCGCAATAGCGCCGCTTCGCAGCATTAATAGTCGACTAATGGTGGGGTCGGTACGCATTAACAAAAGGTTATTGCCCAATCAAATGTTTAATAAGGTTATTTTAACGGTTATATGGTTTTTAATCATCATCCATCGAAATTGAAAACGGTGCACAAGGCGTTCCTTGATGAAACACCATTTTCCATTGTTCGTTAGTTTGGCGCCAAAGCGACATACGCAATGAATAATTAAATTCACTGCGAGCAGAGCGCCTATAAGCAGCTTGATAACTAAGTTGCACTACGTCATCACTTAGCATTCGGCCCTTAAAATGCTGATTATAAAACTGTGGCACAACCTCGGTAGGTAAGCGGGTAAGTACTTGGTATTTATTAAATGTAGTGCCATTGGCAGCAATTTCGATAAATTCATCATCGAGTAAAGCATCTAATGCGCGCTCAGATTGGCGAACTTCTGGGTCTAGTAACTGGCGCTCAGCGTCAATCAAATGATTAAACAACGACACTTTTATCTTGCTGCTCATAACCTTCCCTATTGTTTATAAACTTGCCCGGCTTTCATAACAAATTGCACGTTTTTAAGTACGTCGATATTTTTAAGCGGTGAGCCATTCACACTGATAATATCTGCTTGTTTACCAACACTCAAGTCGCCAATGAATGCGCTTTGCCCCAGCAGTTTAGCTGCATGTATGGTTGCTGATTTAATAGCTTGGGCTTCGCTCATACCATTGTTTACCATTAAACTAAATTCGTTAGCATTAAGCCCATGACGCGACACACCTGAGTCTGTTCCAAAGGCTATATTAACCTTGTTTTTCAGTGCAAGTTTAAACGAAGCCTGCATTTTTGGAGTCACTTCACGCACTTTATCGGCTATTGCCGGTGGCATATTTGGATTTGTAAGCACCTCTTCACTTACCGTTGCACCCGCTAAAAGCGTCGGTACTAAATAAGCTCCCGTTTTTTTAAATAACTTTATTGCCTCTTTATCTAAATAAGAGCCATGCTCAATAGAATCCACACCGGCTTTTAAGGCCGCTTTTATACCTTGTGTACCGTGTGCATGCGCTGTAACTTTACGCCCTAAGTGGTGAGCAGTATCAACAATTGCAATCAGCTCTGCATCTGTAAGTTGTTGGTTAACACCAGCAGCGGTATTACTTAGTACCCCACCCGTGGCAGTAATTTTAATTACATCAGCGCCACTTTTTATTACCTCGCGTACCGCACGGCTACAATCATCCGCGCCATTACAAATACCAATCCCGCCTGTAACCGCATCTGTAATATCTTTTCGATATCCGTGCATATCTGCGTGTCCACCTGTAGGCGATATTGTATTACCCGCTGCAAAAATGCGAGGGCCGTTAATATCATTTCGCTCAATAGCACGTTTTAGCGGAAATATAACTTTGTGATCGCTACCTAAATCTCGCACTGATGTAAAACCCGCATCGAGCGTACGTTGTAAATATTTAATTGAGCGCAAAGCATAATCGGCGTCATATTCTGTTGCCCAGCGGTGAGGGTTTGCTTTAGCATCTCGCTCAAACGTAACGTGAACATGCATATCAATAAGACCAGGCATTACAAATTGATTTTTAAGATTTATAATATCGGCATTAGGTAGGTTAAGTTCCGCTTTTGTGAGGTAGCCGTTTTTAATGGCTGTTATTGTATTATCTGTTATGACTAACGTTTGCTCTGTTTTTACTTTTTGATCCTCGGATGCAAGTAAACTGCCCGCATAAATAATTTTATGCTGTTGAGCAAAAGCCCCATTTGCTATTAATGCCAGCGTTATTGCAGTGAATGTTGTTATTAGTGTTGTTTTCATACTTGCTCCTTTTTTATACTAGCATTACCTTAAATAACCTGTAATTGCGAATATTTACGACACAAAGCATGCTATAAACTAGTCTTGAAAGCCGTTTTTTGGTATAACTCACCCATTAGTAATACATGTCAGACCACCTTAAGAGAACATACTATGCCTTACGCACATATCACTGGTTGGGGTAAATGCATTCCACCAGCAAGCATTAGCAACGATGAAATTAGTGAAATAGTTGATACCACCGACGAGTGGATAACCTCGCGTACAGGCATTAAATCTCGCCGAGTGAGCCATGTAAGTACCGCCGAGCTGGCAACCGTTGCTGCTAAGCATGCTATTGCGTGCGCAGGCGTTGATCCTAAAGATATTGATTTAGTGATATTAGCAACCTGTACACCTTCTACTGTTGTGGCAAATACCGCCTCACAAGTGCAAAAAAACATTGGTGCAACAGGCGCTGCCGCAATGGATACAAACGCGGCATGTTCGGGCTTTTTATATGCATTGCAAGCTGCTACAGCACAAATTCAAGCGGGTATGATCAAAAAAGCAGTGGTAATAGCCGCTGAGCGTATGACCTGGTACGTAAACTGGGCACGCCGTGACAGCGCTGTATTATTTGGCGATGGCGCAGGTGCAGTAGTACTTGAAGCGGCAGATACGCCAGCTGGTTTACTAGCAACCAAAACTGGTTGTGACAGTGAAGACCGCGATATTTTACACATCACTAACTTTGGTAGTGATTTAAATAAATATGAGCCAATTGGTCCATCTGATTTATTATTTGAAGGTCGTGAAATTTTCAAACGTGCTGTTAAAGGCATGAGCGAAGCATGCGACGATGTACTTAAACAAGCCGATTTGAGCCTTGATGACATTAATGTACTCGTTCCACACCAAGCTAACTTACGTATTATTCAAGCTATTCAGCATCGCTTAAAAGTACCTGACGAAAAAGTAATGGTTAACATTGGTGAGTATGGTAATACCTCTGCTGCAACTATTGCTATTGCGTTATGTGAAGCCGTTGAGCAAGGGTTAATTAAACCGCATTCAAACATTATGTCTGCTGCATTTGGTGCCGGCCTTACCTGGGCTGCAAGTTACATAAAATGGGGCGAACGCGTAACGCCTATTAGTGTAAGCGATGCCGCTTTACCGCCATGTGATAAAACCGGTTTAGAACTTGTAGCACCGGCCGTTAAAGCATGTAAAGAAGCGCAGCCAAGCTAACACAACATGTAGTAAGCAACATATAAAACGCACTTCATTAAGTGCGTTTTTGCTTTTTAAGGAATTAAATTTGAAACTTTTAGGTATTCACCACGCTGCGATTATTTGCAGTGACTATGCACGTTCTAAACACTTTTATAGCAATGTACTTAAACTTAACGTTATTAATGAGCACTTTAGAGCTGATCGTAATTCATATAAATTAGATTTAGCCATGCCCGATGGTAGCCAAATAGAGCTATTTTCGTTTGATGGATCGCCCGCAAGACCAAGCTATCCCGAAGCACAAGGCTTAAGACATTTAGCTTTTAAGGTAGCGGATGTACAGATTGCAAAAACGTATTTAGAGTCGTGCGATGTAAACATTGAGGATATTAGAGTGGATGAAATAACCGGCAAAAAGTTTACCTTTTTTGCCGATCCAGATAACTTGCCGCTTGAGCTTTATGAGGTTTAAAACTCATAAGCTCAAGTTCTTACTATTGAATCAAAAACTTATTTATTAAAACGATTTTGTAAGTAGTTAAATACAGCACGAATACCTAATGCTTCACCACCCGTTGGACGACCTGGTAATGCACGTAAGTTCCACGCCATTACATCAAAGTGCACCCATGGTGTTGTTGGTTCAACAAATTCTTTTAAGTAAAGCGCTGCGGTAATAGCACCACCAAACGGTGTGCTTGCACAGTTTGCCATATCGGCTACATCACTTTTTAGTAAGTTTTTGTATTGCTCAAACAACGGAAGTTGCCAAACAGGATCATGTACGATTAAACCTGCATCAATAATACCATTTGCTACATCGCGCTGCGTTGAGAAAAAGCCCGGAAGCTCCGTGCCCAGTGCAACACGACATGCGCCCGTGAGAGTAGCAAAATCAATAATTAGCTCAGGGTTGTCGTTTTGTGCTTCGCTTAATGCATCACACAATACTAATCGCCCTTCCGCGTCGGTATTATCAATTTCGACCATAATGCCTTTACGCGTTTTAATTACATCGCCTGGGCGAAATGCATTTCGCGATACTGCATTTTCAACAGCTGGTACAAGCACTCGTAATCTAATTGGTAAGTTAGCTGCCATAATAAGCTGCGCTAGTGCAATTACATGCGCGGCACCGCCCATGTCTTTTTTCATGTTACGCATGCCAGAGCTTGGTTTTAAATCAAGTCCACCAGAGTCAAAACATACGCCCTTACCTACTAGTGTAATTAATGGAGCATCTGTCGCGCCCCATTTTAAATCAAGTAAACGCGGTTTATTTTCGCTTGCACGACCCACCATGTGAATAGTCGGGTAGTTTTGCTCTAGTAACTCATCGCCAATCCACTGTGAAAATTCGCCATTGTAAGTTGCAGCTAAATCTTCCATTACTTGCGATAAATGTTGCGGCATCATATCTACCGCTGGAGTATTAACTAAATCACGTGCAAGTGTAATGGCATCAGCTTGTTGGCTAATACGCTCAAACAACGCTTTATCGCTAATGGCTAATTGCGCTTTTGCTGTTGGTTTTTCTTTATATTCACTAAATTCGTAACCACCAAGCACAAACCCTAAAGCAACTTGCTCTACAAAAGCGCTCTCGCCTTGAATTTGATAAGTACCAGTAGGAAGTGTATTTGCTAAATTACCCGCAGCCCAAAAATCATCGCTACTTTGCATTAAACAAAATACCTGACTTAACTCGCCCGTTTTAGCATCAGGGATTAAAGCAACACCTTGCTTTTCGAAACCTGTATTAGTTAACCAATTTTGTATAAATGCAGGCTGCTGTGCTTGCCAGTCAGATAATTCGTTTTTAAGAATAAAAGATAAAGGAATACCAGAAGATGTATGACGTAGTAATGCACTCATTAAAAAGCTCATATAATATAAAAATGGTACTTAAGAGCATATCAATAAGCGCACCTAAAAGGTATCGCTAATTTGAAGGGATTTTAGCTACTTTTTTAAGCTATTTTTGGATTCTTGCTTTTGATTTTCTTGATCTATTTTAGCATCAAGTTCTTTAATCGATTTGTTCATATTAAACGAACTTGGCAGTACATCAACTCCCACTAAACTCCCTAATTTAACAACTAAAGGAATTGTAAGCGGGGCAAAAGGTAATACTGCAAACACACCGAGCCCTAACCCTTTTAAAATATCAACAAACTGTTCATTAGCGCGTTTTAACTCCTCTTTACTTGTTTGACCTTGAGTGTAGCGCCTATAAATAGAGAGCATTTCTTTGGTTTCTTGTTTTTCTTGCGCAAGTGCAATTTTAAGCGCCACCATAGCACGGCGAAAACGCAGCTGTTGGCGTTTTTTACTAATTTTAACTACCCGCCAAGGTGCACGGTGAATAACTTTATATAATCGCATAACTTTTATTTTCACACAGCAGCACGGGTTCACAAAGAATAATTTACTTACAACATCCTTTAACTTATCCTTTGCACCAAATTAGTATTAAATACATACAACAACACTGAATATGACAAACCAACTACCGCAAAAACCTGAAAAACCAAAATCTGATGAATGTTGCGGTGGTGGCAGTTGCTGCCCCTGCGTGTGGGATGAATATAAAGAAAAATTAGCAACTTGGCGATGCGCACAAAACATTGAAAACACCACCAAAAAGAAACAAATAAATAACATTTAAATACTGATAACGCATTAATTTTCCTCTCAACAACCCTATTTGCACTTATTTAGTTCATTTTAGCTTTACTTTGCACCATTGTTGCATTTTTTCTTAAATTGAATCTTTTTGTTATCAAATGGTTAATTAGTAATTGCCCTTCCCGTTTTTTACCTATAGTCTGTAAATAGGACTTCACAACACGTAAGCTTAATTGATTAGGCTTTTGAGCTAAACCCTCAAACTTATGTGAAACAAAAAATTAAGTTAAAAATAAATGATGTGAAATTAGCATCAAAAATAAGAATTATTCTAACTGGGGAAAATTAGAATGAAATTAAAAAATAATGCGCTAAACCAAGCAATCAAATTTGCTTTAGCTACAACCACTGCAGGGTTGTTTTTTTCAGGTACTGCTGTTGCAGCAGACGAGCAACAGCAAACTAAAGTAAATAAAAACGTAGAGAAAATTGCCGTAGTAGGTACGCGCTCAGCTCCACGTTCAATCGGTGACTCACCAGTTCCAATCGATATTATTGGCGGCGAAGAATTAGAAAGATCAGGTAATACCGACATGCTTGAGCTTTTAAAAGGTGCCGTGCCATCTTTTAACGTACATCAAAATCCTATTAGTGATGCGGCCTCTCTTGTTCGCCCAGCTAACTTACGTGGTTTACCATCAGACAGCACATTGGTTCTTTTAAACGGCAAACGTCGTCATCGTGCTTCTGTAATTGCATTTTTAGGCGGTGGTATTAACGATGGCGCGCAAGGCGCAGATATTTCAGTTATTCCAAGCATTGCTATTAAACAAGTAGAAGTACTTCGTGATGGCGCAGCTGCACAATATGGTTCTGATGCAATCGCCGGTGTAATGAACTTCCAACTAAAAGATGCTTCTGAAGGTGGTAAATTAGAAATCCGCCATGGTCAATTTTATGAAGGTGATGGCGATACAACACAAGTGTCGGGTAACGTGGGTTTACCGTTTACCGACAATGGCTTTGCTAATTTAAGCTTTCAATATAAAACAGCTGATGCAACAAGCCGCTCAGTTCAACGTGCCGATGCCGCAGCACTTTCAGCTGCCGGTGTTCCTGATGTATCTTCTCTTGCACAAGTATGGGGCGCACCAGAAGTAAACGACGATATTACAATTTTTGGTAACGTAGGTTTAGAGCTAACAAACGATTCTGAATTTTACATGTTTGGTAATTACTCTGAACGTGATGTACGTGGTGGCTTTTACTACCGTAACCCGCAAACACGTTCTGGCGTTTACTCAAATGATGGTGGCGAAACACTACTTGTTGCAGATTTAACACCTGATATGAGCGCTAACTGTCCTACTATTGCAATAACAGATGGCAACGTATTAGATGATCCTGCTTATATAAATGGTGTAGCGAACAACCCAGATTGTTTTGCCTTTAACGAAACGCTTCCAGGTGGCTTTACACCTAACTTTGGCGGCAACATTACTGATACTTCTTTAACTATTGGTACTAAAGGGCGATTCACTGGTGGTTTCTTAAAAGATACTTACTATGACTTAAGCGGTACTGTGGGTTTAAATGAATCACGTTACTTCATCTATGACACGGTTAATGCTTCTTTAGGTGCAGATACACCACGTGACTTCAGTCCGGGTAAATATGAACAGCTAGAGAAAAACTTTAACTTTGATTTATCAAAGGGTGTCGACTTTGGTTTAGCTTATGATGTAAACATTGCCGGTGGTTTTGAATGGCATGAAGAAACATTCACTATCATTTCTGGTGATGAAGAATCTTACACAGCAGGCCCTTTAACAGCACAAGGTTTTGGTATTGGCTCTAACGGCTTCCCTGGTTTTAAACCATCACAAGCAGGTGAGTTTTCTCGTCGTAACTATGCAGCGTATGTTGATGTTGAAGCACCATTTACTGAAGATTTCTTAATGGGCGTAGCGCTTCGCTTTGAAGACTACGACAGCTTTGGTACTACAACTAACTACAAAGTAATGGCTCAATACCATTTAACTGAAGATTTAAATATTCGTGGTTCTGTAAGTAGCGGTTTCCGTGCACCTACAGTTGGTCAAGCTAACGTAAGTAACGTACAAACAAGCTTAGACAGCGGTGTATTACAAGATTCAGCGCTTCTTCCACCAACAAACCCTATTGCAGTGCAATTAGGTGGTACAGAGCTTGAGCCGGAAGAATCACAAAGCTATACACTTGGTGCTGTATACACAATCGGCGAGTTATTTTTAACGCTTGATTACTACAACATACAAGTAGATGACCGTATTAGCCAATCAGATAAAATCAACTTAAGCCAAGCAGATAAAGATACACTTACAGCCGCTGGAGTTCCTAATGTACAAGGTCTTGCTCAGGTAAGCTTTTTTACAAATGACTTTGATACAACAACTCAAGGTATCGATTTAGTTGCAAACTATACTGCTGAACTAATGGGCGGTAGCTCTACATTTAGCCTTGCTTATAACTGGAATGATACTGAAGTAACTCAATTTAGTGAAATTACAGGTGCGTTTAAAGTTAAACGCTTAGAAGAAGATTTACCTAACCATCGTGCAACGTTCACATTGTCTCAACAATGGGAATCAGTTTCTGCATTTGCTCGTGCAAACTACTACGGCGAATACCAAGGTGTTCACGTTGATTATGATGCAACAGCTAAAACAGCAGATGCTGCAGTCACTATTGATGCTGAAGTAACTTACTTCTTAAATGAATCAGTTAGCTTCTCTGTAGGCGCTCAAAACTTATTCGACCAAGATGCTGAAAAACTTGATTTTGCAGATGCAACGGGTATCCCTAATAACAACTGGGGTGGTCAGTTCTACGAAACATCTCCGTTTGGTATTAACGGTGGCTTTTACTACGCTAAAGCAACATATACTTTTTAAACTATTTTCATGAAGAACCAAAGGCGAAATGTTAAAGACATTTCGCCTTTTTAATTTTATAGTTAATAAAAATAATAATGAACAATACCAATTGCATTGAATAAGTGTTCTATTATAGCGCTCAGAAAATAGCGTAATAACAAGGCGAAAACTATGATATGTAGTTGCTCTATATGAATAATTTTTAACGCAGTGAGTTCGCTATTTAATGCGATAGAATGATTATTTTTTTAATAAAATTGGTATAACTATGTTACTTAATAAAGCCAACCAACTACTGCAACAAAATAAACTCAAAGAAGCTGAGTTTCATTTTAAAACGCTATTAAATAGTAACCCTGAAAATGGTGAAGCTTTATTTGGCTTAGGCAGAATTGCCTTACGACTAGAACGTTATGACGCTGGCGTATACCTACTCCAAAAAGCCTGTGAGCGCTTGCCTCATATGCTTGAACCATTACACGCCCTTGCTGATGCATTTAACGGTGTTAATTCGCCAAACGATGCGTTAACGGTGCTCGAATACGCTAAGAAATTAGCAAGTCATAACCCAGAGCCTCATTACTACTTAGCACAGCACTATTTAACACATGGCGAGTTAGATAAAGCCCATACAACCTTTGCTCATGCACTCAGTATTGGGGTATACCCTGTAACAGCTTATATTTTATTTGAACTTGTGCAGTTAGGCCGCTTTGATAAAGAGCATAATTATGTAAGTAATTTGCATCACTTATTAACTCAAACGAGCAATTTACGCTTAAAAATGGTGTGTTACTACGCATTAGCAAACAGTTACGATGCACTTGAAGATACCGAGCAAGCATTTAATTATTTTATATTGGCGAATAAATTACAAAGAAAATTAAGTGAATTTAACACTAAAGATTTAATCCCTTTTTACGATGAAATAATAAAATACAACACCGAGGAATTTATTGCCTCCGCCGATAAAAAATTTACCCGTGATATTACACCTGTATTTATTATTGGTATGCCTCGTAGTGGCTCTACCCTCCTGGAGCAAATATTGGCAAGCCATAGTCAGTTTTCGAGCCTAGGAGAAAGTACGAGTATTAGTAATAACGCGGTTGCTTTTATCGAGCAAAAAACGGGAGTTGCTTACCCGCAATGTTTAGCGCATTTAACGCCTGACTTAATCAAAAAAGCCCGCGAGCTTTATATCGCAACATTAAAAACAGCATCGCCCATCAGACCTTTTATAATAAATAAACTGCCGAGTAATTATCAGTCGCTCGGACTAATATATATCCTATTTCCAAATGCCAAATTTATAAACTTAAGTCGTAACTTTAATGCTACTGCGTTTTCTATTTTCACTAATTACTTTGCCGAAAACGAGCCTTATTTTTGCTCACTACCTGAGTTTAAGCTTTACCATAGTGTGTATAAAAAACTGATGAGCCATTGGCACTCCTTTAAAGGTATGCCAATTTATGATGTCAGTTACGAAGATTTAGTGAGTAACCCAAAAGAGCAGCTAACGCAGTTACTTGGTTTTTTAAACTGTCATTTTGAAGAGCGCTGCTTAGCGTTTTATAAACAAAAAACACCGGTAACCACGTTGAGTAAACATGCTATTCGCCAACCTATTAATAACGCCGCAATCGCTAAGTGGGAGCGTTACAAAACACCTCTTTTAAAGTTACTTGATGAGAATTAATCGGATGTGCTTTAAACCAATTAAGTAAATCTTTAAATTGATCATCACGCGCACTTGGGTGGGTAAGCATATTAATATGATCGTAATCAAAATTATGCCCGTGTTTACGACCGTAAATTCGCATTTGTTGAATGCCAGGCCCAGATTCGTCCATAAATTTTTGAATATCGATTGGTTGAGCTAGTGCTTTATCTTTTACCGCAGCAATATGAAGCGTTGGCGGTAAATGCAGGCTGTTTAGCGCTTTTGCATAATCAAAATTATCATCAGAATCTATCCATGGCTTCTTTTTAGCCCATTGCATACTTTGATAATGCGACTTTTGAGTTTCGTTATCGCTTCCCCACTTATAACCTTTAGCATTTAAATAGCCGTGTTTTTTAGCAAGTAAAGGTGCCATAAAATACCAAATTAAATTGGCTTGTAATAATTTTTGAGGATGATTATTAAATAAAGAGCGCTTAGAGCCAAAATACACACACGCTTTTACATCATTAATATATTCTGGAAAACGTGCAAACGCGCTGTTCATCAATACCCCGCCCCAAGAGTGAGCGACCCAGTAGTCAGGCTTCTTGCCTTCAATCAACTCTATTTGCTTAATAAAGGTTGGAATATCTTCTAAAATGGCCTCGGTTTGACCGTACTTAGCGTCACTTGAAATAATCGGCTTACTATCACCTCGGCCACGTAAATCAGCAACATAACAACAATATCCATGCTCAGCCAAAAAAGGGGCTAGTCCTTTATTAGAATGGGTGTAAAAAATTTTACCGTTTTCTACAGCTCCATGCATAAAAAATACGATAGGCCCTTGCTGACCTTCATCGCTAATACGGCGTAAATGAAGTGTTTGGTGAGCGTCTAAATTAATAATTATTGATTGCTGAGAAATTGCCACAGTTATTCCTTTTTATTATTTTCAACTCATCCTACCAGTAATATTAAATATACCAAAGGAAATGTCTGCACTTTACTCATCAGCATTTGTTACAATCACCACATCATATCTGTTGTTAAAATGAAGCCATGAAAGAAAATAATACACGTTCAAAATTACACCCTCGTAACCTACATAAAAATGGGTACGACTTCGATTTATTAACAACAGAGCACCCTGCTCTACTGCCTTTTGTTATAACCACACCTGCAGGTACTAAAAGTATTGATTTTAGTGATAACAAAGCCGTTAAAACACTCAATCAAGCCCTTTTGAAAGCACATTATAATATTGATTTTTGGGATATTCCCGAGCACAACTTATGTCCACCTATACCTGGGCGTGTTGACTACATTCATTACTTAGCCGACTTATTAAGTGATGATAACCAACAACAAATACCTTTAGGTAAGCAAATTAAAGTACTTGATATTGGCACTGGTGCTAATTTAGTTTACCCGCTTACTGGTACAAGTGAATATAAGTGGCATTTTACAGGGACTGATATTGATGCAGCTTCGGTAAAAATAGCAAAGCAAATTGCTCAGTTTAATGGTTTAAAAATAACCCTAAAACAACAAAAAAACGCATCACATATTTTTAAAGGCGTTGTAAATCAAAAAGATTTATACCACTTAACGCTCTGCAACCCTCCGTTTCATGCAAGCGAAGAAGAGGCAAGTAAAGGCAGTGAACGTAAGTGGAAAAACCTAGGAAAAACACCCAGTAGCACACTTAACTTTGGTGGCCATAATAATGAATTATGGTGTGAAGGCGGTGAAGTACAGTTTATCTCTAACATGATTAAAGAGAGCGAAGACTTTGCAGAGCAAGTACTGTGGTTTACGTCGTTAGTCTCTAAAAAAGATAATATTGCAGCCCTTGAAGAAGTATTAAAAACCCACCCAATAGCACAATATAAAATAGTTGATATGGCACAAGGTCAAAAAATCAGCCGCTTTATTGCATGGACTTACTTTGATAAAGACACTCGTGAGCAAATTTGTAGCGAGCTTGATTAATACCAATTTTATTAAAAACAATAAAAAGGATAAGGCAATCATGATAGATTTTCGCTCTGATACAGTTACAAAACCAACAAACACAATGCGCGATATTATGTACAGCGCACCGGTTGGTGACGATGTATACGGTGATGATGAAAGCGTTAACCAACTAGAAGCCTATGCGTGTAAGCGTTTTAACTTTAAAGCCGCACTTTATTGTAGCTCAGGTACACAAGCCAACTTACTTGCAATAATGGCGCATTGTGAACGAGGTGACGAATACATTTGTGGCCAAAATGCTCACAACTATAAGTTTGAGGGCGGCGGAGCAGCTGTTTTAGGGTCTGTGCAACCACAGCCTATTGAAAACGATGCTGATGGCAGTATACCTTTTAGTAAAATAGCTGCAGCAATAAAACCAGACGATTGTCATTTTGCAAAAACGCGATTACTTAGCTTAGAAAATACCATAGGCGGAAAAGTACTCCCGCTTGAGTACTTAGCCCAAGCTCGTGACTTTGTTAACACGCATAATTTAGCGCTGCACTTAGACGGCGCACGTGCTTTTAATGCCGCTGTTGAGCTAAATATTGATATCACTGAAATCACAAAGCACTTTGACTCAATTTCTATTTGTTTATCTAAAGGTTTGGGGGCGCCCGTAGGCTCTTTATTATTAGGCTCAACAGCACTTATTAATAAAGCAAGACGATGGAGAAAAGTACTTGGTGGCGGTATGCGCCAAGCCGGAATGCTTGCAGCTGCCGGGCAGTTTGCACTTGAGCACAATGTAGAGCGCTTAAAAGACGATCATGCAAATGCACGTTATTTGGCTCAACAATTAAGTGAAATCAGTGGCTTTACTGTAGATATGAGTAACACCACTAATATGGTTTACGCAACATACACTAGCAGTATAAACATTGAAGAGATTGCTGAGGCACTTAAACAACAAGGTATACTATTTAGCCCAAGCAAGCAGCTTAGGCTAGTAACGCATTTAGATATTACGCGCGAAGATATTGATACATTTTTAAATGCTTTGTCGGCCCATATTTAACGCGGCTTTATAATGTTTGCGGCATACCGAAACGTATCGGTCATTGCCGCCAATTTCTACTTGGTTACCATCGGCTATTGCTTCACCATTTTCATCGGTACGCAGTACATGGTTTGCTTTACGTCCACAGTGGCATACAGTTTTAAGCTCAACTAACTTATCAGCCCACGCAAGCAAATATTGCGACCCTATAAATAGCTCGCCTCTAAAGTCGTTACGCAAGCCATAACACAATACCGGTATACCTAATTCATCAACCACATCGGTTAATTGCATTACTTGTTCTTTTGATAAAAATTGGCACTCGTCAACTAACACACAATGGCGTTTTTTTTCATTATTGAGTGATTGAATAAGATCAAAAACATCTTTGCTAGCATCAAATACATGCGCATCTGCTTGCAAGCCAATACGAGACGATACTTTACCCACGCCTTGTCTATCATCAATGGCAGCAGTAAGGATCACAGGTTCCATACCACGTTCTTTATAATTAAATGCAGATTGTAATAACGTGGTTGATTTACCTGCATTCATTGCAGAGTAGTAAAAGTATAATTGAGCCATTGTGGTGCCATTTTATAAAAAGTGCGCTTATGCTACCTTAATATTAAATTAATACCAATTTACAAACGCGAATTTAATGAGGTTATTTAGGTGTTTGTAAGTATTTAATATACACAGGTGCACTTTCAAATTTTGATAGCCAATGCCATATTTCCCAACTTAGAGTGTTATTTTCTTCGTAGAATTTTTTTGAAAAAACAAGGTAACCATGGCTGGTTTCGTAAGGGGGATAAATAGGTTTGACATTATTACCCTCATACGGATAACTCGACACTTTTAAGCCATCAACTTGGCATAGATCAACGCTCGCCTGCACCACGCCCTTATCTAGCAACTCAAAAGCTTTGCTTTTAGAAAACGTATTATGAATAAAAAATGGCTCTTCTTTTAACGCGCTATTTAGTCCATAGCCATTAGGAATAGCTATCGTAAATGCTTTATTTTGAAATACTTCGCGAGTCTCCCATTCTTTATGAAATTTATAACGCCCTATAAGGCAGCTACTAAATTCACTTACTGCATAGTCATCTTGTAACTTACCTTGCTGATCAACAGGGTAAACAGCAACGTTTTCTCGTCCTTTGCGGTAACTGGCAATAACAGCATTAACTCGATTAAATTCTAAATCGCTTAAGCATCTACGCCATGGCTTTCTAACAAATGATATTGCTACATTGGGCAATGCTAAATCAAGTTGTTGAAGTATTTCGATTGATGCACCAGGTTTATCTGTTGGTATATTTTGGCCATCACCTAAAAACATGGGTGCTATATTTTTGTCTTCGTAACAAAACACGAGACTTTGCGGCTTGCTAAACGCAGTAGCGGTAAACATTAAACTGGCAATAAAAAAGTAAACTAAGCTATTAATACGCATAATAATTTTTATTAGTTGATTATTTAAATTATAGGTTGAGTTAAGCAGACTGGCTATATTTTATCAATTAATTTACATTAATCCTTCGTGCTTCAGCAACCACAGTTTCCTATCAAGCCCACCAGCATAGCCCGTTAACTTTGCATTTGCGCCAATAATTCGGTGGCACGGTACAATAATACTAATCGGATTTTTACCATTCGCAGCGCCTACTGCCCTCACTGCTTTTGGGTTATTGAGTTGGTTTGCAATATAGCCGTATGTTTGCGACCGTCCAAAAGGTACCGTTAATAGTGCTTGCCATACGCTTTGTTGAAATGCTGTACCGTTTGTATCAAGTGGTACATCAAAAGTAGTGCGTTTTTTTGCAAAGTACTCATTTAACTGCGCAGCACAAATAAGCACCGCCCTGTTAGCGACTTGCTCAAATGGCGTATGAGGGTGCTCAACTGGAGGATAAAACCCAACGTAACTCACTCCTTTATCTGTCGCTTGAATAATTATGTCGTCTATAGGGCTCGAAATTGATGTTTGAATGATCATTATAATTGCTGCCAAAGTTGAAAAGTTAAGTAAGAGCGAAAAGGAGCGCTGTTAGCAGGTACGAAAGGGTTTGCCGCCGCTTGAGCTTTTTTAACACCTAAGTCGCCATCAAGTAATATATCGGGCTGGCTTTGCCCTCGCAACTTTGCATAATTTACCGTCCAAGGACCAATTCCCTTTAAATTAAGCCATTCGTCTAAATCGTCATTTTCAGGATTTAGTGCACAAAACTGGGCTAAGTTGTGTAGCGCATTTTTGCGTGCTTGTGGCATTTTAAAAAATGCAAAATCACTATTAGCAACAATTTTAGCTGTAGGAAAATAAACGGCATCGCCCTCTTTTTCGCCTAATTCGTCAACTAACTTTGTTACTAAATTATGCGCCGCAGTAACACTTACTTGTTGTCCGAGTACTGCCCTTATACCGGCTTCAAAACTTGACCAAATCCCTGGAAGCCTGAGCCCTTCACATACTGTAAACGCATTGTTTATATTGGCGCTTAAATGCGTTTGAATTAAATTAATATCGGCATCTAAATCAAGCACACGGCGTATATTATTTATAACAGGTTGTAAGTACACCGTATTATCTATATTGATAGATACACTAAAGTGATTTTTACTCGCTATAAATTCAGCGGTAAAGCTTCCTTTATATTCCTCACTTGCAAAAGTACGTCCGTAGCTCGTTTGTGTTATCCACTCCATTGGTTTTATCAAGCGCCTTTGTAAAAAGCACTGCAAAGCAGGCCAATTATAAGGCGGCCTAAATGGCAGGGTTAAAGTGAGTGTTGACGTTGGTTTTTTATCGCCACTGCGCAGCTTCGAGGGAGCCATATTTAACTGCTGTAAAAATGCATCATTAAAGCGCCTAATGCTTTTAAAGCCTGCGGCAAACGCTATTTCGGTAAGGGGTAAATGTGTTTCTTGAATCAGCTTTTTAGCAAAGTGACATTGGTTAAATAATCGATATTGCGTAATCGACACGCCAAAATACTGCTTAAACAACTGTCTTAAATAACGACTACTTACACCTAAACGAGCTGCTAATTTTTCGCAGTCGTGCTCGTCATTTTGATCTATTAACTGTTTTGCTCTAAGTGCAGTCGTTTTTGTACCCTGCCATGCTGCGCTGCCAGGGGCACTATCGGGCCTGCAACGAATGCAGGGTCTAAAACCATCTTGCGCCGCGTTATGGGCAAACTGATAATAAGCAACGTTTTTTTCGTGAGCCGTTGGCGCAGGGCAAATAGGTCTGCAATAAATACCGGTACTTTTTACCGCTACGTAAAAAAGCCCGTCAAAACGAGGATCGCGACTCTGACGTGCTTTTTGCCAATGTGAAGTGTCCATAAACGGCTCTATAAATTAACCTAATAGAGCCTAGCTTATACAAAAAAATTCACATTACTAGCCATATTCGGCACTCAACCAATAGCCAATAAATAACGCCTTTGTACTTCTTGCCAATTAATTATATTATAAAATGCAGCAATATAGTCAGGACGCTTATTTTGATACTTCAAATAGTAGGCATGCTCCCATACATCAAGTCCCAAAATAGGGATATTTCCCTGCATTAAAGGGCAATCTTGATTAGCACTATTTTCTACAATCAACTTTTCATCCGGCGTTACACATAACCACGCCCAACCACTACCAAATTGGCTAATTGCCGCGGCTGTAAATTGGTCTTTAAATTTATCAAAACTGCCTAGTTGCTCATTTATAACCTGAGCCACAATACCTTCAGGTTCACCTCCTCCTTGCGGGCTCATTACTTGCCAAAATAAGCTGTGATTAAAATGCCCTCCTACATGCTCTTGTACTGCTTTTTGCAAATTACTTGGTAGCTCATTTATTCCCTTAAGTAACTCTTCAGCATTTGCGGTTGCATATACAGTATCTGCTAAAGCAGCATTGGCTTTATTGATATACGTTTGATGATGCAATGTGTGGTGAATATGCATCGTTTTGCTGTCTAAATGAGGCTCAAGCGCATCATATTCATAATCAAGTGCTGGCAATGTAAACGCCATAAATTACTCCTTATGTTAATGTAGCAGGCTGTTTGTTGAGTCTTTAGAGCATAAGCAAAAATTCACTTGCTCTATTAGCTCAGGTAAAAAATGATAGCGTCTTGCAAATGACACAAGTTCAAAGGAAGTTTTAATGTAATGATGCTTACTCACTTTTTGTATATCGTAATGAGTATGCTTAATTAGTGAAGAGAGTGTTAAGTGTACTTCGCATAGCCATTTGCATGCATTTTCAGGCTGTTGCATAGCTATATAGGTATCAGCTAAATTATGTGACGCAACAACAAGTGCGGGTATACAGTGCTCAATAGCATGAATGACAGTGTTATTAATCTGAGCATATAAAAACTGCTGAAGAAGATGATCTGCAAGTGTTTTAGCTAATAAGTATTTATCGCGGGCTTCGAGAAGTGCACCTTGTTCAAATGCATAATTACCTTGCATTATATTCGACTGCCAAGGGCTTAATGCTTGATCAAGATAAAGTAAATCTGATTGGGATTGTTTTTGGCTTGAGATCATATAATCATCTGCACGTTTATTTATGAGTGTGTATTTAACTTACACACCCACAAAACTAAATGCAAATGATTTTCATTAACTATCTAGCGAAGTCTAATAATTCCTGCCCTGTTAAGCGATATATAATCCATTCGTTTTGAGGCGTTGCACCAATGCTATTGTAAAAATCGATAGCGGGTTTATTCCAATCAAGCACTACCCATTCAAAACGACCACAGTCATTACTAATGGCCTTATTAGCTAAGTGTTTCATAATGGCTTTACCTGCACCATTGCCACGGCTATCTGGGCTTACGTATAAATCTTCAAGGTATAGGCCATTTTTACCTAACCAGGTAGAGTAATTATAAAAATATACCGCAAAACCAATTGGCTCATCACCTTCTAAACAAATTATGCTGTGCGCAGTTGCACCTTCACTAAACAGAGTATCTAAAATTGCCTGCTCGTCTGTTTTTACTGCATCAGGTTCTTTTTCATATATGGCAAGTTCGGTAATAAAGTGCAAAATTGTTTTTGCGTCACTTGGTTTTGCATCACGTATTATAACGGGTTGGCTCATTGTATTTTTACCTTAAATATACTGCTCTAATTTATCTTTTAAAATATCTAATTGAATAGGTTTACTCAAGTAGTCATCCATTCCAGCTGTTATACAACGCTCTTTATCTGAGTTCATTGCATTTGCGGTGATAGCGATTATTTTAATGTTTTTATGCTGTATGCCCGCCAAGCCTTTACGAATAGCAGCGGTTGCAGCAAAACCATCCATAACAGGCATTTGGCAATCCATGAGTACAAGCTTAAAATATCCTGAATCATGCGCTTCTAATATATCAATCGCTAATTGGCCATTCCCAGCAATAGTAACGTCACAATTAAGCTTTTTGAGCATTAATTTAGCCACCTGTTGGTTAATTGGATTATCTTCTACCAGTAGTATTTGGGAAGACTTCTGCATCTTTTCTTTTTTAAGTGACGAAATATAGCCTGACGTAACAAGTGGGAGCGTCTCGCCTGCATCATTACTCGTTATAACTGACAGTGCAGAAATTAAATCGGCAGTGGTTACTGGTTTAGGAAAATATGCCTGAAAGCCAGCATCAGAATAACGCTGCGCGCCTTCCATACCTGCAATACTAGTCATCATTACAAGTGGCATTGATTTATAATGTTCATGTGCTTTTAGTGCTTTACACAGCTCTATGCCATCCATTCCTGGCATTTGCATATCAAGCACTGCAATATCATACATGCAATTTTTATCTTTATAGTGCTGCGCGCACATATCAAGTGCTTCATGTGCATCACATGCGAGTGCAACCTTAGCGCCCCAATGTTCAAGCTGTTGTGAAATTACAATTCGATTTGTCTCGTTATCGTCAACAACTAAAACTGTTAGCTCTTCCATATTAATATTAGGAATATAACGCTCTTTTTGATCTCCCGGAGTTAACATTATAGTGGCGGTAAAGGTACTCCCTTTACCTGCTTCACTTGTAAGAGAAATTGCTCCTCCCATTAACTCACAAAGCTGCTTACAAATAGCCAGCCCTAAGCCACTGCCCCCGTATTCACGCGTTGTTGATGCATCTACCTGAGAAAAAGGGGTAAATAACTGCTGTTGCTTTTCTTCACTTATTCCTATGCCTGAATCTTTTATACTTGCAACAAACTCTAAACCTTGAGCCACTTTATTAATTTTGGCGCTTACCACAACCTCGCCCTTACTCGTAAACTTAACGGCGTTACTCAGCAAATTAGTAAGTACTTGTCGAATGCGCCCAGGATCTCCGCATAACTGCGAAGGCTCTAACGCTACCAAATCTAAAATTATTTCTATACCTTTTTCTTGAGCAGTCAATGCTTGTGCGGCAGCAACTTCGCCAATTAAATCACGTCCATTAAAGTTAATCTCTTCAAGTTCAATTTTACCCGCTTCGGCTTTAGAGAAATCTAAAATATCGTTAATTACACCCAATAAAGAATGCGCACTTGTTTTGGCTATACCTACTTTTGTTTCTATTGGTTTAGGGAGTGACTCTAATTGAACAAGTTCTAGCATACCGAGTACACCATTCATTGGCGTTCTTATTTCATGGCTCATGGTTGCTAAAAATTGGCTCTTGGCAATAGCCGCATCCTCTGCTTTTACAAGCGCTACTTTAAGCTCCTCACTGATTACTTTTCGTTGCTGAGAAATTAAAGTACTTCCCACTAAAGTAGCCAATGATCGAAGATACGTTTCTTCACTTTGCGTCCAATTGTGATGTTCGCATACCGTTTCAGCGCACAAAATACCTAAATTACCATCACCAGTTGCTATTACTGCATCAAGCATCGATTTAATATTTAATGGCTTTGTATACGCTTCTATAAAATCAACAGTTGCTGGATGGGTATAAACATCATCAATGGCTACTAAGTTTTGCTTATAAATGGCGTTATAATATGCAGGATAGTCTTTAGCAGTTAAAACAGCATCTGTATCTACAAACCCTTGTCCATCTATGTATAAACTATGACATGTCATTACATCTCGTTGATCGTTAAAAATCCATACCGACGCACGTGCAACATTTAGCACTTCGCACATAGATTTAACGGCTAGCTTTTTAACTTGCTCTACATCACTATTTTGCACTTCAGGTGCGACTGTAAGCGCGGCTAAATTTTTGTTATAGCGGTTTGCTTTTTCGCTTTCGAGTTCAAGGCGCTTATGTGCATCAATACTTTGAAATGAGCCAAAAACACGTACGCATTTACCATCTTTAAGCTCTGCTTGGCCCATTGATTTAACCCAACGCTCTTGCCCCGAATAGGTCAAAATAATAAGCTCTACACTCCAGCTTTCACCTAAAGTCACAGCGCATTCAAATAAGGTACTTATAGTGTCTCGGTGTATTCCTGGTTTATAAAAATCAATAGCAGTATCTATCCTCGGCTCAAATCCCTCTGGTACTTCGTGGATAACCTTAACTTCATCAGACCAATAAAGAGTATGCGCATCTAGGTCCATCTCCCATGCACCAATCTGTCCTTGCTTACTCATTGATTCAAGCAGGCTTTGCTGACGGCTTATTTTTAATTGTGTATTGTAACGTTCTGTAATATCTAAAATAAATCCATCTAAATACAATATATTGCCATCATCTGCGTAAATCGCTTGGCCTTTTTCGTTTACCCAATGCAAAGAGCCATCGCGGGCTTTAATTCTATACTCAACAGACCATGACTGCTTAGCGCTAACACAACGGACAATTTCATCTTTTATTTTTTGAGAATCGTCTTCACATATTAAATCAAAGAAGCAAAGGTCTTCATTGTGTATCAACTCATCGGGTGAATAACCGGTTATTTCACTCGCTTGCTCGCTCATGTAAAGCATGCTTAATTTGTCATCAAACTTACATCGATAAATAATGCCAGGGATATTTGATACCAAAGATGCAAATCTGTCTCGGCTTCCTTGTAGCTCAAGCTCTGTAGATTTTCGATCTGATATATCTAAATGCGTACCGATCATGCGTTTTGGAGAACCATCGGTATTCCACTCAACTATTTTTGCAGTATCGAGAACCCAGATCCAATGCCCATTTTTATGTTTCATGCGGGCTTCACTAACATAATAGTCAGTCTCGCCGGAAAAATACGCTTGAAGTTTTTTCTCCGACATAGCTAAATCATCAGGGTGAGCGTAGGTATACCAAGTATCTATAGTACAAGGTTCAATATCACTGAGCTTGTAACCTATAATCTCGGCCCAGCGGTTATTAAATGTCACATTTTTAGTATCAATGTACCAATCCCAAATACCCACTGCTGTTGAGTCAATCACTAGTTGTAGCTGTGTTTTGTGCTGTTCAAGCTCTAGCTCTTGTAACTTAAGCGCTGTAATGTCGGTACGAATAGCAATATAGTTTTGTGGTATACCGTTTTCATCTAAAAATGGTGCAATGGTGGTATCTACCCAATAAAAACCACCATTTTTAGCTTTATTACAGATTTGCCCGTTCCATACATCACCGCGTTTAAGCGTTTTGTACATATTTTTAAAGAATTTTTTTTCGTGTTTACCTGAATTTAATAAGCGATGATTTTCGCCTATTAATTCATGTTCGTCGAAACCACTGATCTCACAAAACTTCTTATTTACAAAAGTAATAGTGCCATGTAAGTCAGTTACCGCAACAATGGCATGTTCATCTAATGCACTTTTTTGTTCTGCTAATTGTTTTAATGCAATTTGAAGTGCCGAACGTTGTTTTTGTAATATACTTTGTTGTTCTTCTTTTACGGCTACTAACTTACGTAAGCCCAATGAAAGCTGATTAAATTCAATGCTATCGTTTATTATTGGAACTTTAACTAAATCGCCTTTTGTAATATTTTCGACAATTTTAGCTAAGTTAATTAAAGGCTGAGACAGCCGGCGACCAAACCACCACGACAACGTTAATATCAGCAGTAAGGCACCTGAATTAGTTAATACAGCGAGCTGCTTATAATAATTAGCACCTTGTAGTGCAACTTCTTTTGGTTTTGATACAAGTAGCTGCCAGCCAGACTCATTTAAAAACTCTAATGAATTAATATACCCATATAAAGTGACTTCATTTTTATCAATATAAGAAAAAACACGTTGTGTTGGTGAGCCATTTGGAGAGAAAAATGATGGTTGGGTATCGTCTGAAATATTACTTTTTTGAATTTTATTATTGTGCATAACATAAAATGTTATGTCTTTATTAGCAGCGTGTATTTTACTTAGATTATTTAATAAGCCATTTAAATTTATATCTGCAAGCAATATTGCTTGTAGCTTATTTTCATCATTTAATATCGGTAAGCCAATAATATGATATTCACGCCCTGAGGCAGTCATTGACTGGAATTGGATTTTACCTGTATTTATAATCCCAGAACGTATGTTATTAAAGCGCGGCTCTTTAATAACATTTAAAAAAGGTGATGAAGGTAGTGAATTAACGAGGTTTACATCAATAAGCTCTACATGATTAACAAAATCATACTGCTCAATAAATTGATTAATTAATTTTTGCTTTTTATTGGGGCTGATATCAAATTGTGATCTAAGCAAATATAAATCTTTAACATGGTCTGTAAACCAAATATCAGCAAATTGCTTACCTATATTATTAAGCTCGTTAAGTTCAGTGTCTGCATTTTGTTTAAGCGTGCTATTTACATGTTCAAGACTAAACCACGTAAGTATACAAAGTGGCCCTAAGGCTATAATTATAAAGGTTATAATTAACTTACTTCGAACAGACTGTCCTTTACCTGTTAATTCACCAAAGTTTAAACCTTTGTCCATGCTTAATATCCAGCAACTTATAATCATTTAATATTACTTACATTAATGCACTAAATATATAAAGACGCAAGTTTTGAGCGGTAAACTCCTTAAAAACTGGGTATTTAGCGTTACAATCTTAAATTCACATTTTTTAAAAAATACGCCTTTATTACTAACTTATAATTACACTTGCTTACGCTACAACTTCTGTAGCTGTTTTAAACTCCTCGTGATATAAGCAGTATTTAATCAATGCGTTTGAGGGCATTATGGCGCACGATCACTCACATAGTCATGTAGACGAAAACCAAAGCAATAAACAGCTCACCGTCGCTGTGGTTATTAATGTATTGCTAACCGTAGCCCAAGTTATTGGCGGGATATTTTCGGGCAGCTTGTCACTTATAGCCGATGCCCTTCATAATTTAAGTGATGCTGCCGCTATATTTATAGCCTTGGTTGCACGTAAAGTTGGTAATAAGCCTGCTGACGGCACTCATCATTTTGGCTATAAACGCGCTGAAATACTTGCCACACTTTTTAATAGCAGTACATTAATATTAATTGGCGTGTATTTAATTTTTGAAGCCATTTCGAGCTATTTAAACCCTCAACCAATTAATGGCTGGATAGTTGTGTGGGTGGCAGCAATAGCGTTGGTAATTGATTTAGCAACAGCGTATTTAACCTACCGAGCTGGAGCAAATCACAGTATAAATATAAAAGCGGCCTTTATTCATAACGTATCAGATGCAATGGCATCTATTGTTGTTATTATTGCAGGCACCTTAATTATTTTATACCAATGGTATATTGTTGATTTAATTGCCACTGTGCTTATTTCTGTGTATGTAATTTATCATGGCATTTTACTATTAAAGCAAAGCTGCAAAATTTTAATGCAAGCAGCGCCTAGCAACATTGATACACACGCAATATCACATGCTATTAGCAATGAATTTAATATCGAATCGGTAGTTAGCATTAAGCTTTGGCAACTAGATGATAAAGAAAATTATTGTGAGCTTGTTATTAGCACTCAGCACTTAATTAATTTGCCAACAATAAAAAGCTTTTTACACGACAATTTTAATATCGAAAATTGCATAATAGAAATCCGACCAATCGCAAATTAAAGCCCAATTTAATGTTCTTAATAACAAGCTAAACCAAATACATAACTATTTAATTGAAAACAGCTCGTATTATCATTTACAATATTGCCATTAACTCATAATGAGATACCGTTTTTGAAACTTTGGTTACGTAGAATTCATTTAGGCCTTGCCCTTATTAGCGGACTATTTTTATTAATAGTGAGCTTAACCGGTGCTGTTATGATTTATGCAAAAGATATACAGCACTTAATAGAGCCTGCAAAATGGCAAGTAACACCACAAGAAAATTTAATGCCTTACGATGAACTTATACAAAATGTACGAGCTCAAACTAAGCAAAAAATCACTTTTTTTATGCCCGAACAAGCGCCAAACGCCGCATGGCAATTTAGGTTAGCCAATAAATATTACGCCAGTGTTAATCCCTACTCTGGGAGTGTACTAAACGTCTATGAATCAACAGATACTATTTATGGGTTTGCGATGGGATTGCATCGCTGGCTGTTGTTTGAAAACAGTAAGGGTGAAAAAACCTTTCGAAATTGGATGTCGGTGTGTGCATTGCTACTTTTAATAAATGTATTACTCGGCTTTTATTTATGGGTAAAGCCCAAAAACAGAGTTAAACGTTTAGCTATAAAACCAAAAGCCAAATTTAGAGTGCTCATGTATCAATTACATACAGTGCTTGGTGTTTACTTTTTTATACCCCTTATGCTTATTGCCTTTACTGGTATGGCATTTAACTGGAAAACACAAACTCAATCTGTATTAGAATTTGTAACGTTTAATAAAGTAGAACAAAGACCTGAAGCGCCAAAAATAATAGCCGCTTCTCAAGCTGCGTTAAACTACAATGAAGCAATTAAAAATGCAGAGAACGTATTTCCGGATGGTAAAGTATATAGAATTTACTTACCTAAAAATGATGACGAAGTAATTGCACTGAGAATGCAAAACCCTGGCGAAAGCCACGCTTACAGCTGGGTTTGGACTAACCCATTTACTGGTAAAGTATTAAACTCATTTGACGCCAGTAAAACCAACTTCACAACACAAGCATGGAACTTTAAGTATAAGTTTCACATTGGTGATTTTGCAGGTCCTATTGTGCAGTTTTTATGGTTATTAATAGCCCTTTCACTCGCATTTTTTATTGTAAGCGGTGTATATTTTTGGTTAAAACGCCATAAATGGAAATAAATCTCATTAACACTTGCGTCATTAGTTGATAATAATTACCATTACGTAAATTGTTATCAACTAAGACACCCCATGTTAAAAACTTCGCTTTGCCTTATTGCTGTTGCAATAAGTACTAACACGTTAGCAAATGAAAATAATAAAAATGAATACACTTCTGATCAGTTAGAGCATGTCATTGTATCTGGCAGCCGCATATCAGAGAACATTGACGAAGTACCTGCCTCGATTACCGTTATAAATCAGCAACAAATACAACAGCATTTAAAAGTAAGCTCAGAATTGGGGAGCTTACTCGCGCAAATGGTTCCAGGGCTTGCCCCAGATACAGGCAGTTCAAGTAATTCAGGACAAACACTACGCGGTCGTGCGCCATTAATAATGATTGATGGTGTACCGCAATCAACCCCTCTTCGTAATGGTTCTTTAGGCGTAAAAACGTTAGACGCCAGCGCAATAGCGCGCATTGAAGTCATAAAAGGCGCAACGTCTATTTATGGTAATGGTGCCTCAGGTGGCATTATTAACTACATAACAAAACAGGCTCGCAGTGATGGTAAACCTGAAGGTGAAATAAGTATTTCAAGCCGCTTTAGCGCTGTTAAATTAGCAGAAAGTGGCGGCGGTAGAATAGCGGCTGCAGTAAACGGAAAGCTCGATAAACTAAGCTACCTGTTAACGGCAAGCTATGAAGAAAACGGCGTACAACGCGATGCAGAGGGCGATATTTTAGGCTTGCAATATGGTTTA
This sequence comes from Pseudoalteromonas sp. 78C3, assembly GCF_002836695.1. Classification (NCBI taxonomy): domain Bacteria; kingdom Pseudomonadati; phylum Pseudomonadota; class Gammaproteobacteria; order Alteromonadales; family Pseudoalteromonadaceae; genus Pseudoalteromonas; species Pseudoalteromonas sp. 78C3. The sequence goes on along the minus strand of NZ_PJAV01000170.1, from coordinate 85,506 downwards.
TCAGACTCTGAAACTCAAAACTATTTTACCAAACTAACTTATGATTTTGACGACGAAAAGCAACTGCAGTTTAGCTATAACTTTTACAGCTCACAGCAAAAAACTGATTTAGGCGATGTTACTGGCGATGGCAATATAGGGGAAAAAACATACGCTATACACGTCCCCTTAGAGCTTCAAAAACAAGGTAAACCGCAAGGCCCAGAAGGCAACGAAAATATAACCCTAAAATATGTTGATTACGCGTTGTTTGAAAACACACAAATGACCCTCGATCTGTATAAACAAAATATAGAAAACGTATTCTTTTTCTCAACCGCTTTAGCCAATCTTGATGAAGGTTATAGCGGTGGTCAATCGGTTATTAAATCAGACAAGCAAGGTGCCAGAGCTACATTTAATAGTCAGTTTGATTTTGAAAACGTAACAGCCACCCTAATCTACGGTATTGATGCCTTAAACGATAAAACATCGCAACCTTTAGTAGATGGCCGTGTGTGGGTGCCAGAAATGGACATGGAAAGTGTGGCAGGCTTTTTACAAACAAAATGGGTAATAAACGACGACATTATTGTAAAAGCGGGTGTAAGAAACGAAAGCATTGATTTGAGCGTAAGTGACTACCAAACGCTAAAACTTTGCAAAACCGCATCGCAATGTTCAGTACCATTAAATGTGCGTGGCGACACCATTAATTACGATGCAACAACCTATAATGCCGGTATTAAATATAACTTAACCGATGTCTTTAGCCCGTTTTTTAGTTACTCACAGGGCTCTGATATTTCTGATATAGGTCGCTTACTTCGCGCTGCAACCGTTGACGACATTGCACTTATTCAAACACAAGCCTCAATAATCGACAATTACGAAGTTGGTTTTACCTCACAGTTTGAAAACGTACGTTTTGAATTTGCTCTTTACAGAAGTACCTCAGAGCTTGGTACAAGTAATGAGTATAATGAAGTAACAGGAGTTTACGAACCTGTGCGTGCGCCACAAGAAATATGGGGTTACGAAGGGTTAGTTAATTACACTATTACCCAAGACCTTAAGTTAAGCGCCACATACAGTTACGTAGAAGGTAAAAACACCGAAGCTGATGACTATCTAGGCGCAAGTCAAATTAGCCCACCTAAAGCAACAGCGAATGTAACGTGGCAAACAAATGACGAACTATCTCTTGCAATGAGCTTTTTATATGTAGGCGACAGAAAGCGTTTTGATAAAAATGCGCAAGGCCAATACTCTGGCGATCAGGGCCCTGTTAGTAGCTACAACACATTTAACTTAAGTGGCCAATACAATGTTAACGCTCAATGGAGTGGGTATTTTGGAATAGAAAACCTATTCAATAGTGATTACTACCCTGCCCGCGCACAGGCATACACCTACGGTGGATATAACATTAAAGGATTAGGCACAACGGCAACGCTGGGTGCTAAATATCAATTTTAACAAATAAGCGCACGTTATAGGCATGCCCTGCATGCCTATATGCTCAACAAATCCCACATAAATAAACATCTCAATTTTTATTTAGGGCGTGTTGATCTTTGTGGATTGAGATTTGTTCAATCTAGGGGCGATTAAATTGCGGCGCGAGGTTTGTAACCTAGTGGGCTAAGTAAAAACCGAGCAACAAAAAGTTAATCGTCCCTAGAAAGAACCCTTTGGGCAGCGCATGTTTGGTCTTTATGCTGCGTTATCGCCTATTTATGGGGAATAACCACACTACATAGGCACTGCCTTGCCTAAAAACCAAACACACTGCTGTAAATTCAACCACCAAAGTTCAATACGCCCTAGCAATCATGATCTTGTATTAGATGCTAATGCAAATAAAAAACTGTCCATAAACCAAGCAGTAACGCAAACTTAAATAAGAATCAAAACCAATAGTAACGCAATGATTTTTATAGAGAAAACTTGCAATATAGGCTATTTGTACTACACTGCATACAATTGAAATAGTTAAGGCGATTTATCATGAAAGGTAATCAAAAAGTAATCGATGCGTTTAATACATTGTTAGCTAACGAATTAGCAGCAATCGATCAGTATTTTATACACTCGCGCATGTATGACGACTGGGGTTTAAACAAACTATACGAGCGCCTTAACCACGAAATGGAAGAAGAAAAAGATCACGCAGACTGGCTTATTAAGCGCATCTTGTTTTTAGAAGGTGTACCAAATATGACTAAACGCCGTGATTTACTTATCGGTAACGACGTAAAAAGCATGATGCAAAACGATTTAACACTAGAGCTTGAAGTAGTTGCGTGTGTTAAAGACGTTATCGCAATATGTGAAGAACAACAAGATTATCAGTCTCGTAGCATTTTAGAAAAACTGTTATTTGATACCGAAGAAGACCATGTTTACTGGTTAGAGCAACAACTTGGCTTAATTGATAAGATTGGTTCTGAAAATTATCATCAAGCACAAATGGCTTAGTAGGAGCATATTATGAAAGGCGATAAAGACGTTATTGCAGCGCTTAATAAAGTGCTCGCTAATGAGCTTGTTGGTATTAACCAATACTTTTTACATGCACGCATGTTTAAAGATTTTGGCTTCACTCAACTAGACAAAGCAGATTACAAAGTATCTATTCAAAAAATGAAAAACGCCGATCGTTTAATCGAACGTATTTTGTTTTTAGAAGGTTTACCAAATCTTCAAGACCTAGGCCGATTACGTATTGGTGAAAACAGCGAAGAAATGATTGCAGCTAACATGAGTTTTGAACTTGATACTATTGGTGAGTTACAAAACGCAGTTAAACTGGCTGAAAGCAAAAAAGATTATATTACCCGTGAAGCCCTTGACCACATTTTAAATGAGCAAGAAGAGCAAATTGATTGGTTAGAAACCCAACAATTACTTATTAAAAATACGGGCATTAAAAACTACTTGCAGTCTCAACTGTAAATAGTAACAAGCATAAAAAAAGCAGCTAAAAAGCTGCTTTTTTTATATCTAAATTTTATATGTAATTAAGCAACTTGATCCGTCACATCCGCAATCTGAATAAGTCTGCGATTAAGGATCTTTTTAGTACAACCACAACACTTACCGCATTGGCTGCCTACTTTAAGCTCTTTAGTTAATTCACGCATGGTTGTTGCACCATCGTCAATTGTTTGCTCAATTTTTTTATCAGTCACACCGTGACATAGACAAATATACATGAATACAAACCACTCTCAATTTCATTTAGTAGGTGCATACTAATCTAAACGAAAATGGTTATCAATTGTTATTTGAAAAAATGTGTATTATTTGGATTTTTTTTGGCCAGCGCCACTTAAATCGAGATTTTTCAGCCGCTGAAAAAGCCTAAATTGAAATAAAGTGTAGTACATAAATCGAGCTTTGTTAATTAAAGCCCACCTTAAATGTAAGTAAAATTCGGTTTAGCTAAATATTTGAATGGTTGCAAATTAATTACATTAAGGCTTTAAAAACCTTAATGTATAAATACGGAATTTATAGGTAGGTGATTTCCGGTTTGTGCCAGTGTAGGTCGGATAAGCGAAGCCCATCCGACACAGTAAAATACCTTGTCAATTATTATCAACATCTTATGTTGTCGAATGGCCAGAGATGGATGGTCGCAACCTTAGACACTTATTAGCTGTATATTAGTCAGTGTTAGTAAATTTTGCATAATTAGTAGTGATTTTCGTTCCTTTTTCAGTTTTTGTTATTATTGCTTTTTCAATAAAAACAACTGAGTTACCCAAATAGATCTTTACACTACCACTGGCTATTTCCGGTGTAGCTGTTTCCCACTTTGAATCAACTAACACTTCATAAGTAAGAGTTTTTGGCAAGAAAATCTCTACATTGTTACTGTAAACTCGATAATCATTATTTTTAGATGTTGTAACTTTATCTGAGTGTATCTTAATATCTGATGCCATTGTAGATGGCACTAGAAATAAAACACTACTGAAAATGGCTGCAATCATTGAAGATAACACTGCTATTTTGGATTTAGAGTGATTTTTCTTTAATGGGATTTCAGGCTGGAATAACTTAGTAACATCTAGCTCAAAACAGGAAGCTAATGCTTTAACAGTTTCCAATGAACCTGAACCATTATTTTCTACTCTTTGAATAGTTCTTAAACTTACAGCACTAACATCAGCTAAATGTTGCTGACTCCAAGCTCTGACTTTACGTTCTTCTATAATTTTTTTAGCGTTTAGTTTCATTTCCATTTGTATTTCTCACATGAATATATTGAAGCTATATCCTGTTCAAAAACTCCTTTTTTGTATACGACACATTTGCGTCACCTTAACGACAGGTCAATGCCATACTGCTAACAGCTTTATCAAAGGACACTTTCCCTATCTTAGAGCGAAAACGTCCTTATTTCATGAGCTTCTATTATTATCAAATAGTGTAAATTATTACCAGCTATAAATATTATGCTTACTGTAGTTTATTTACACATATGAAAAAGGAGATAGTTTCCTTTTATTCTTACTAAGTTAATGACAACTCACCTGAGTGACGGCTTATCGCTCTTTCCTGACTATCAACTAATTGCCAAAAGCTAACTTTATTACTCCCGAATAAATTAACTATATTCGATTCTTAATATTTACCACGCAAAAGTTTTGTGGAATAATGCCCGCCTCTTAGGGGAGTAGCCCGCTCAGTAATGAGTAAACTTATCAACATAATTGCACCTCAAGTGCATGGTAAGTTTGTAATGTTGTAGCAAGCGTTATCGGCGAGACCTAGGTAGACACTATCCTCATGGCGGGAGATAGTTGTTTGCCTTGGTTTAGTATTCCCGCCTGTAAGAATCAATAATGGAAGTTTTTTTAACCTCAACCGTCACTGTCACACTTGCCGAAATAGGCGATAAAACCCAACTTTTATCGCTCCTGTTAGCTGCCCGTTTTCGTAATAAAGGCGCGCTTATTCTTGGTATTTTAGCCGCAACCTTACTCAATCATGGCCTATCAGCGTGGTTTGGGCAGTGGTTAAGTAATAGTTTTTCTTCTGAATATTTACCTTGGCTTGTAAACATCAGCTTTATTGTTGTTGGCCTTTGGCTATTAGTTCCAGACAAAGACGAAGCTGTAAGTAGTAAATACGATAGCTACGGGGCTTTTTTGGTCGCTTTTGTATTATTTTTTATTGCAGAAATTGGTGATAAAACACAAATAGCGACGGTGTTGTTAGGCGCACAATATCAGTCTGTGTTTTGGGTAACGGTAGGAACAACGTTAGGTATGCTAATTGCTAACGTGCCTGTTATATACGCTGGTAATGCATTACTAAAAAGAATATCGCTAAACACCGTACGTGCTATTGCTGCTTTTGTGTTTGTGTCATTAGGTATTTATGGCTTAGTTACAATTTAATCAATATTAAAGCTCGCAACTGTTGATTTAAGTGCGAGCTTTAGTTTATCGATACGTTATTTATGCATTATTTATGCATTATTTACACAGTAACATCCCTTGGTTTGTGTAATTAAGAGATTTGAGTTAAAACCAGCAGCTAAATTAGTGACCGCAGTTTCAACAAAACCACTTCCTTGGGCACAAGCTAATCCTTCGGAGAGCGGCCCTGCATAAACAAATTCACCCGCTTTGTTAATAATAACAGCAGCAGGAGTAGCTGGAATAACGTGTTTAAGAATTGGTGTTAATTCAACTTGCACAATCTTCATGCCTTTATTTGTAGCAAAAGAAGTTAACGATGAAATATGTGGTTTAGCTTGTATAGTACACCCACAGTTTTTTTCTGTTATAAGCACTAAAGACGGCTCACCAGTATCAACCCAATCTAATTGCTTTTTAAAATTACTAAACCAATGTTTTTGCAATAAAATTTTTGAGCTATCAAACGGTTTAAGCTGCTCTAATTGAAAATAAACTAACCCTGCAACAACACAAATAAGCCATGTAGCTATAAGCGAAAATATGAAAGTGTTAGATTTATTTAAACTTGGCAATACTTTGCTCTAACACATCAATACTTACGTCTATTAACTGCACCTTAGCGGTTAACTGCTGCACTATTTGCGTATCTTGGTACTGATTTTGGCGCATAGTATCAGTACTGCTTGCTATTAATTCAGTATTACCTGCCTGCTCAGCTACAACTTGTGCAACTGAGTCAGAGCTTGAAGATACTGCGGCTATTTGCTCGCTCATTGCTGAAATATTCTCTTTCATTGCAGCACTAATACTTGTTAAATCGACTACAAAATTCACACACTGACTCATTGATTGTGTTGACGTTTTACTATTATTAACAAGATCTTTTAATGTTAGACTAATTTTATCTGTTGTTGCTTTACTATGGTTAGCTAAAGATCTTACCTCATCAGCAACGACAGCAAAACCTCGACCATGTTCGCCTGCACGGGCAGCTTCAATAGCGGCATTTAAAGCAAGTAAGTTTGTTTGCTCAGCAATACCTGATATCTCATTAAGAAGACCTGAAATAACATCGCCCGCTGCCACTAAGTGGTTTATTTTTTCTTCAGTATGGTTAAGTAGTGTTAACAGCTCTCTACTTTTAGCATCTGTTTGAAGTACTTCTTTTAATGCGTCGCTCGCAGCTTGTGTAATATGGTCTACTTGACGCTTAAGCACCTCACTTTCTTCTTCTACAAGTTTAAAACCATTAGCAACTTGAGCGCCAGAATTAGCAATATCATCAGTTTGTTGTGTACGCTGTACTGCGCCACCCGCCAACTGATCATGAACATGAATAAGCTCTTGTGAGTTTTTTTGCAGTGATTCTGATTGAGTTTGTACCTGTTTAATAACATCAGATAAGTAATCTAGTAACGTGTTAAACCCTGCTACAGCCTCACTTTTAGTGTCATCAGCGCGTAGAGAGAGTTTAATGTTTTCGGGGTCTTTCATTATTTGCTCTGTCGCATAACTTAAAGATAGGCCCGCACGACGTTCGCGTTGCAACGTTATAGCGATGTAGCCTGCAACTAACACTTCAACTATTGCATATCCGGCATGAATAAGCACCGTAGTAAAAGCAAGCCTATCAGGGTCAAATACGTAAAACCCTGTATTTTGAGTTTGTAAATAATAAAAAGATAAATGATGAACAGCTACAAATACAATTGTAGTAATAAACACTCGCCACTGTACAAAAACAATTAACATGGGCATTAAAATAAATATTTCAAAATGGACTTCAATCAACCCAAAAGTTTGTTGAATGTGCAAAAAAGAAAACATCATTATGGCGGCAGCTACCACATGCGGGGTAACAGGACTGTCCCCTTGTGTGTTTAAAAGCCATATAGGTAATAAACACAATGGCAAACCTATCATAAAGGCCTGCGCTAATGTGTCGAAATACAAGCCAATAGCGATAGATTCGACAAACAAAAGACTAAAAATAATTGTAAATAACCGGCCAATACTAGACATAAGAACCTTAAAATTGTTGTTTGCATTGTTGTTTTATAAAGCAGTTTGCAATATACGTATCAAAACGACTTTCAGTTTACTGAACACAATAATAAACTACCGATACATCAAAAAATAATACATTTAATTTACATTATATACATGCGGTCTACTTAATTATAGGCAGTATTTTTTTAAACGTAGGCGTTGCTGCTTTTTTTGTCCATTGAAAAATAACTATTTCAGCGCATGAAATTACCGAACCAGCTTGGCGTAGCTGTTCAATCGCCAAATTTTTATGTTGCGGATTTCTCGAGCCAACTCCGTCGTGTACGATAATAACTTCAAAACCATTTTCTATTAAATCTAAGCATGTTTGTAAAACACACACATGTGCTTCAGTGCCAACAACAACAACTTGCTTTTTACCATAGCTTTTTAACTTATCAACAAAGCCAGGCTCTGCACACGCACTAAAGTACGTTTTATGAAAATACGTAGCATTAGGTAACGTATTTTTAATTTGCTGATTAGTCTCGCCCAACCCTTTGACATATTGCTCGGTTATTAAGGCCGGGACGCCGTGAATAATACCGGCCTGCACTAACTGCAATGTACTTTTTAAAATATTCGGAAAGTCTTTAATTGCAGGAGCAAGCAACGCTTGTAAGTCTATTATTAATAACACGCTGTTTTTTGCATCAATATTAGATAAAACCACTATACTCTCCTTATGAACATTAACTGTTATCTATATAGATTAGCTCACTATTTGAAAATAGAGCTTTTAACTTTACGTATATTATTTGTAATTAAAAAATAAAAACTTATGCTATATTTACTATCTAGCTAAATATCATCCTATCTTCCACTGAGAGTGTTTATAAGTGCGTTTGAGCAAACTTTTTTTTCATATCACCATTGTTTTTTTACTATGCATCCAAAGCACTTTTGCATCACAAAACTATGCTCAACAATTACAACGAATTTCTACTGACGAAGGTCTCTCGCATGGTTATGTTGTCAACATTCAAGAGGATGATATCGGCTTTATATGGGTAGCGACTCAGCAAGGTTTAAACCGTTTTGATGGGTATCAAGTTACCACGTTTGACGGCGGTTTTGGTTTAGATAAACATTACATATATGCATTATTAAAAACAAATGATGGTAAGTTGATAGTTTCCACCGATATTGCAGGTGCATACATTATTGATCCAATAACGCTAAAAACAGAAAAAATTTACTCTGGACAAATAGATAAAGAAAAGCAGCTTTACTCTCCTATTTCAGCAATAGCTGAACAGCATGGTCTTTATTATTTAGCCATAGATGAACAAGTATTCAGATACGATAAAGCAAGTAAGCTTTTTGTATCAATATTAAGCCTACCTAGCAAAGATGATTATATCCGAGCATTAAAAATCGACAAAAATACACTCTATGTGGGCGCTAATAGTGGTTTATTTACTGCAAACTTAGCGACTAACCAATTAGTTGAATTGCCATTTCATTCCCCTGAGAAAACAACCGCAGACAATAAAAATGTAAAGTTTTTAAACGTGGATGACGAGTTAGGTTTACTCGTCGGTACTGTTGAAGGTATGTACCAAATTGCCTTTAATGATAATAAAGAAATAGACAGTTCAAATATAACAACCATAATCCCAGACTATAATATATGGGAATACATCAATAGTATTTACGGCGAATTTGTTGCGACAGAAAAAGGTTTATATAGCTACCATCGAGAAACTGGAGAGTTTGAATTCATATTAAGCTTTGATAAAAGTAAGTTTGATGTAAGTGAAAACTCTATTAATGATATTATGATCGATAAGTCTGGTACACTTTGGCTTACCTCAAGAACCCAAGGCGTATTTACTTGGCCAATTAAATCACGCCGATTTAAACATATACTTTTACCTGGTAACAATACCATCCACAAAATTTATCAAGACAAAGATAATATCATATGGCTTGCTACCGATGATGGCATTGCCCGTTATGATCCACTCACTAAACAAACCGATATTTTTCTCAATACCACCGATCCCAAAGCTGCATTTGGTAATGCTGCTATTTACGATATATTTCCATCATCAATAGGAGACGATTACCTATGGTTATCAACTTTTAATGGTTTTCAATTTTTTGACAAGAGAAGCGGCGAAATTATTGAAAACACAGGTGCTAATGAAGGTTTATTAATACGATATGATATATTTGGTTTCGCTCAAATAAAATCGAATGAATATGCATTTTTAACTGATAAAAACTATTATGTACTCGATGAAAAAACGGGCAAATCTAGAGTTATAAAAGGTCTTAAAGAACTGTTAGACCCCATTAATGCCTACTCGTTTCATACCCCATTAGAAAGCCACCCGAATGAATTTGTTATTGGTACAAATAAAAACCTATATAGGTACAACGAGAAAACACAAAAATTAACACGTATCTTTCAAACTCTAAACCCTAAGAATGGCCTTTTTACAACGATAGAAAACTATTATTTAGATTCAAAAAGAAATATTCTCTGGTTAGCCAGTACCTATGAAGGTTTATTTGGTGTAGACCCAATAACCTACGAAATTAAGCATCACATTGGCTCAAAAAATGCTGTTAATACTGACGAAATATATTCCCTCTTACCTGACGAATATGGTTTTTTATGGATTAGCACTAAAAATGGGTTATATCAGCTAAACCTCGATACGCTTAGTTTGGCAAGTTACTCAACAAAAGACGGCTTAGTTACGAACCAATTTTCAGCTATTGCCGCAATACCACTAAATGATGGTCGGCTTATGTTTGGGACTAACAACACAGGCGCTATTGTATTTGACCCATCGGACTTTTTAAAACAAGAACAGCTTAGCCATCAAAAATTAGCCATTACAGATATTAACCTTTTTACGAGAGAGCTGAATTATATACCTAATAAATATCTCAACATGCCTCTTGAGTTAGATTATGAGGATATGGGCTTAACCGTTAATTTTTCCACCTTTGCATACCCGAATGTCGAAAAAACGTATTATAAAGTAGTTCTTGATGGACCCACTTCGCTTTCCTACGAAGACTTAAGATCTAATCATGTCTTTTTCACTAAACTCCAACCCGGTAATTACTCGCTAACAATATCGGCACATACTAAAGAAGGGCTTAGAACCAGTGATCTGATAAGCATTCGAATAAATGTAGCCTACGCACCATGGAAGTCGCCCTTTGCTATTGCCGCCTATGTAATTTTAATAATTGCCGTGTTGTTTTTCATTTTTTGGCAATACCGCAGCCGCCAAGTTGCAATAGAACAAGCGCATAGAGCCACTATTCATTCGCAAAAGCAAACAGAACTCGCGCTTAAAAATAACAAAAGCGGCGTGTGGGATTATAATTTTAAAGATGCTTCCGTAAGTACGCTCAGAGGAAGTGAATTAGGCTATACAGGCTTACCTGTACGCGTACACATAGAACAATTTTTAGCGCTAATACACCCAGATGATCGACGTCGTTTTGAAAACCAATGGGAAAACTACTTCAAGTACAAAAAACAGCAAAACTGGCAAGCAACTTATCGTTTACAGCATAAAGAAGGGCATTGGTTATGGTATCAAGATACAGGACAAGTTATATACGATCCTCAAACAAATGAGCCGCTATATGTTTCTGGCATATATACCAATATCACTGAGCAACGGGCTAATGAGCAACAAGCAAAAATTTTAGGTGAAGCGTTTAGCCAAATAAACGACTGGTTACTTATACTCGATAAACATTTAATGCCATTTTCTGCGAACAACAGTTTTATTGAAACGTTTTCAAATGAACAAGCAGCCACTAAAATTAGTCCAAAATTATTTATTAGGGCCATTGGTAAAGATAAATGTAGAGAGTTTGCAAATATTCTAAAAAAATTAAAAGCTACAGAAAACTGGCAAAGTGATGCTTATATAAAAACAGCAAAAAGTAACGAACATCCAATACATATAAGCGCCACAGCCGTAACAAAAGATACTGCAAGCTACTACGTAGTTGTTATTACAGATTTAACTGAGCAAAAACGTGCTGAAAACGAATTGCGCTATTTGGCTAATTTTGACCCTCTAACACATCTCCCAAATCGTAGTTTAATGTATCAAAACATTGAAAAAGCGATTAAACATGCCAATGAGAGTAATACACAATGCGCATTATTATTTATTGATTTAGATAAGTTCAAACCTGTTAATGACTCTTTTGGCCACGCAGTTGGCGATAAGCTGCTTTGTAATATTACCCAAAGAGTAAACGGTATGCTTGGCGCAAACGCAAAACTTGGTCGCCAAAGTGGTGATGAATTTTTAGTGCTGATTCAAAATATAAAATCGCTTCAGTCTCTTCGCGATACAGTAAGAAAAATTAGTAATGAGTTAGCTAATAAAGTAATTATTGAAGACTTCTCTATTAATATTTCAGCCAGTATTGGCGTAGCTCTATACCCATTCGATGCTGTAACCACCGATATACTTATCCGTAATGCCGATGTTGCGATGATGCACGCTAAACAAGGCGGGAGAAACGACTTTAAGTTTTTTAGCGATGAAATGAATGAGCTGATAAAACAAAAATTACTGCTCGAAAATGATTTAAAAGATGCAGTGAAAGACAACCGATTTTTTAATCACTATCAACCCATTATCGACATAGAAGAAAAAACAATAAATGGCGTGGAGTTACTCATGCGCTGGAAAAATGAAGGCCAGTTAGTATCCCCAGCACTTTTTATTCCGGTAGCAGAAGAAACCGGTTTAATAGAGCTCCTTACTGAGCAAGCATTGCAACGAGCTCTTATTGAAATTGCACCTATACTAAGCGCAAACCCATTGTTTTATATATCTTTAAACTTATCTCCTAAACACATTTTAAAAACAAACATAACCCAGCGGCTAATGTCCATATTAGCGGACTCTCAAGTTCATCCAAGACAATTAAGACTTGAAATAACAGAGAGTATTTTACTAGAAGATAAACTCAAAGCAGCCAAGCAGCTACAAAACTTAAAAGCTGCTGGGTTTAAATTACTACTTGATGATTTTGGTACTGGTTACTCGTCACTCACCTATTTGAGCCAATTTCCTATTAATGTTATTAAAATAGATCAAAGCTTTGTAAACAGTATTGGTATAGATAAAGGTGATGAGTCGATTATTAAAACCATTCTTTCGTTGGCCGAAAACCTAGATCTTTACTGTATTGCAGAAGGAGTAGAAACGCGCGAACAGATGATCTTTTTAGCCGAGGTTGGGTGTACTGTACTGCAGGGTTATTACTTTGCAAGGCCAATGGATGCTAAAGACTTACGTAAAAGCGATTGTTTTAGCAATATCTTTGATTTGATTTGATTTGATTTGATTTGATTTGATTTGAAACATTAAAAGCGTGCTAATCATTATTACACGCTTTTATATTAATTAGATGCTACTAATGGATGTGATGGCATTCGTGGCTTTCTATTTGTAATACACTATTGCGTACATTAAATTTTTCAGCTAACAGTTGTTCTACCTTCATACGACATGCTTCATCGTGTTTTTCAATAGTACAATGCTCTTTAAGTACAACGTGCGCCCCGACTACTACACCCTTATATTTACGCGTTACAGTGACGTTATGGACATTGTGAACATGCTCCATATCTGTAATCTCACTTTCAATATCTGCTACTTTAGGGAGTTTTGCCTTATTTAAGCGTAAACCTTTTATACAACTAATAATAACCTTAATACCGGTAAACAACACGAAAGAGGCGATTAACATGCTCGATAAAATATCGATAACAACCCAGCCCGTAAAATATATAAGAATACCAGCCACAAATGTCGATACGGTAGAAATCAAATCAAAGAATGAATGTAAAAATACCGCGTAAACATTAATACTCGCTTTGCGGCCTTTATATAAAACCCATGCAGCAGCACCATGAAATAAAAAACCAATAGCAGCAATAACCGACATTAAATAACTATTAATAGCCAGCTCATTTCCTTCATGCTGGTGTATATAGCGCTCACCACCTTCATACAAAATAATTAAACTGATTGCTAGGTATAAAAATCCGTTCACCAGACCACCCAAAAGCTCGGCTCTTTGATGACCATCGTTATAGGTTTTAGCAAAATGAATAGCGAGACTTGATGCAATCAGTGCGATGAATAACGAGCTATTGTGAACAAACAAATGCCCCGCATCGGCAAGTACAGCAAGCGAATTAGAATAATAAGCACCTATAACCTGAATTACCATAAACGAACACGTAATTGCTAGCGCAATAAGTAACCGACGACGAGAAGCTTGGTGTGTAGTGATTTCTGTCATGAAATGCTTGAATAACCTATACTTAAAGTGCAAATAAACCAAAGATGGCTTAGAGTAGAAAAGGGTAATGATATACAGTATCAATTATAATACGTACTGCCTTCAAACGCACTAAAAACTTAGTAAATCAAAAAAAATGTGCTAATAATTAGTAGGGCTTGTTGAACTTCGGTGGTTGAATTTGCAGTAGTATTTTTGTTTTTTAGGCAAGGCAGAGTCTATGTAGTGTGGCTATTCCCCATAAATAGGCAATAACGCAGCATAAATACCAAACATGCGCTGCCCTTTGAGCTCGATCTAAGGACGATTAACATGCCCAAGTAAAAACAATAAAAATACAATAGATAACAATTTAATTGTGGCTTAAACACATGGAGAGTTGAGTGAGTAATAACCTATCAGATGAAATATGGCGAAACTTGGAGTTACTGCCGTTTTGTGTATTACTTTATGATGCCAATGAAAATATATTTAAAGTTAACAGCCAAGCACAGGACTTGTTTGGCTTAAGAAACAAATCACATTTTAATAAAATTGATTTTTCACACATCACTTTGACCAATCATCACAGTAAAAAAGAACTATTAGTCGAGGAGCTATTCTTTGATTATTTCACTGCAAATAACCAATGCCAGTTTGTTTTATCAAAACAGGTATCTAAATTGCTACTCAATGTAAAATTTGCAAAATTACCTAACTCAAGCTCCATTATTATAATTGATATATTGAATAATAATGTAGATGAACAATATGATTTTGATAATATTATTTCGAACATATCAACTGACTTAATTGATATTCAAAACGACGACGTTGATAAGCATATCAACTACGCATTAAAAGCTATTGGTACCGTTTGCCACGCAGATAGAAGTTATCTTTTTAAGTTTGCCGAGGATGGTAAAACCATAAATAACACCCACGAATGGGTCAATAATGATATACAAGCATTTAAAGAGGACTTACAAAACCTTCCGAAAAGCGATCTCCCATATTTTTTTAGTTTGATGGCACGTACTCACTTATTTAGAGTTAACGATGTAACGTCGTTACCAATTCAAGCAACGAGCGAAAAAACAATTTTCCAGCAACAAAAAATAAAATCAGTACTTTGCATTGGTCTACGTTATGACAAAGAGCTCGTTGGCTTTATAGGCTGTGATTGCGTTGTTCAAAAGCGAAACTGGACTGATTTAGACCTTATTCGCTTAAGGTTAGTAGGTGAAATGCTTGCTAATGCTTTCAAAAATTTAAATTATAAGCAAGAGCTACAACAAGCTCAACAGCAACTCATTAATGCCAATCATAAACTTAACAAACAAGTTAATACTGATGGCCTTACAAACATTGCTAACCGACGCTGTTTTGATCAAACTTTAAAATGCGAAATTAAGCGCGGCGCACGTAATAAAGAACCCATTAGTTTAATAATGTGTGATATTGATTTTTTTAAGCGTTATAACGATAACTATGGGCATCAGCTAGGTGACGAAGTGTTAAAACAAGTTGCCAAAGCGCTGCATGATCTTTGTAAACGTGAAGGTGATTTAGCCGCTCGTTTCGGTGGTGAAGAATTTGCGATAATTTTACCTGCAGTCGACACAGATCATTGTCAAAGGTTTGCTGTTCTTATTCAGGAAAAAATCGCAGAACTTGCAATTGAACATAACTTTTCAAGTGCCAGTAAATACCTCACTTTGAGTATTGGATTTTATAGCCTTATACCCAATCAAAAAACAACACCTAAAGAAGTTATAACTAACGCCGACATAGCCCTTTATAACGCAAAAGAAACAGGCAGAAATAAAATAGCCAGTTTTTAAAAAACCGACTAAGTCGGCGCGCTACAGTGAGTTTTAGTGGTTAAAAGTTCGCTGTAGTGATAATCTATACACGCTGAAATTATAAACAATACAACCACTCAGCGTTTAATTATTATAAGGAATGTTTAAATGGATCCAGTCACACAAATTCTCGATATGGTTTTTACTGTTGAGGCTTTTTTACTTGTTTTTGTTATCGTGCTTTTAAAAAGTAGCGTTAAATTTGTACCACAAAACCGCGCCTGGTTAATCGAACGTTTTGGTAAATACCAATCAACTAAAGAAGCCGGCCTCAACTTTATTATTCCATTTATTGATAGAATCTCGGCTGATCGTAGCTTAAAAGAACAAGCTCAAGATGTACCATCGCAGTCAGCTATCACTAAAGATAACATCTCACTTATAGTTGATGGCGTACTGTACTTTAGAGTACTAGACCCATACAAAGCAACGTATGGCGTTGACGACTATACGTTTGCAGTTGTACAACTTTCACAAACAACAATGCGTTCAGAATTAGGTAAAATGGAGCTTGATAAAACATTTGAAGAGCGTGATTTACTTAATACCAACATTGTTGCAGCTATAAACCAGGCATCTGAGCCTTGGGGTATTCAAGTACTTCGCTACGAAATTAAAGATATTGTGCCGCCTAACTCTATTATGGAAGCGATGGAAGCACAAATGAAAGCTGAGCGTGTTAAACGAGCTCAAATTTTAGAGTCAGAAGGTGATCGCCAAGCAAATATCAACGTTGCTGAAGGTAAAAAACAAGCACAAGTACTTGCTGCTGAAGCCGACAAAGCCGAGCAAATTTTACGCGCTGAAGGTGAAGCAACAGCTATTACTACGGTTGCAGAAGCACAAGCAAATGCACTTATTAAAATAGGCGAAGCTGCAGATACAGAGCAAGGTCAAAAAGCAATTCAGTTAGATTTAGCAACTAAAGCAATCGCGGCTAAAGAAGCGATTGCTCGTGAATCATCAATTGTATTACTGCCAGACAACGCGACAGATGCAAGCTCAATGGTTGCCCAAGGTATGGCAATCATTAATAGCTTAAATAAAAAGCATTTGGGTTAATAACTAAATAAAGAGGTTTGTATGGATTTTATTACGCAAAATTTACCGCAAACACTTATGGTACTTGGTATTGTTGCTTTAATAATAGAAGTAGCAGTACTTGGCCTTTCTACATTTATTTTGTTGTTTTTTGGATTATCGTTATTCCTTACAGGATTATTAATGAGTTTTGGTATTTTACCTGACTCATTAGCAACAGCCCTTTGGAGTAATGCAGTTGTAACAGCTGGCTTAGCCGTTGCACTTTGGAAACCATTAAAACAAATGCAAAATCGCGTAGATAAGAAGCAAGTGAATAGTGATTTTGCTGAACTTACTTTTGTACTTACTAGCGATGTAACAGAACAAGGTTTAACTACACATCAATATTCAGGTATTAGCTGGAAACTCAAAAGTGAGCAACCAATTAGCGCCGGTACTGAGGTTTTAGTAACCAAAAAAGAAGTGGGTGTTATGTGGGTTAAGCCTAAAAGCTAACCATCACTTTAAAACAAGCACTGTGTATAATAAATTACAGTAAAACGGGCGGCTCAAACTGCCCGTTTTTTATGCCTGAGATTTTAAATACAGCGCCTTGTTCAGTAACAGTATTATTAATCGATTCATCAAATGCCGATGTCACAAGTAACAATTCAGCATTTTCACCACCAAATGCAGTGCATGTCGGTTTTATTGCACAAAGCTTTATTGTTTTAATTAGCTCACCGTCTGGGGATAAACATATAACACACCCCATTCCCCACACAGCTAGCCACAAATTACCTAATTGGTCGGTTACGCAGCCATCGGGGTCAACATCAGTATTATTAAATTGATAAAAAACACGTGGCTCAGAGCAAGGTTCGCCAGTTTGCTCATCCAAATCTAATACATAAATACAACTCGTTAAAGAGTCGCAGTAATAACCGCGTAAACGTGGCTTATCAAAGCACAATCCATTTGGGATACTCAAGTTACTTACAACGACTTTAAGCTGGTGTTTATAATAACGGTATATTTTACCATCACTTTCTTTAGCATTTACATCCATTGTACTTAACCAAAAACCACCCCATGGATCAGCGCGGCCGTCGTTTGAACGCCTATTTAGTTGTGTATTTTCAATATTAAGAATAAGGTGGCGAGTGCTCGAATTAATATGGTATTTGTATAAGCCAGTACTTGTACCTAGCAACAAGTGCTGCTCATCAATCCACGCTATTGCACTGAGTGTATCAGGCATATTAACTGTTTTTAGTTGGCTTTCGCTGTGTATTTTTTTGCTTAAAAGTAATTTTTTATTTATGTCGACCCAATAAAAAGTATTCAGCATAGGGTGCCAAAGAGGACTTTCTGCAAGCCGATTCTGTGTGCTTTCAAAAATGGTTACGCTAGGGTCAAACATAAATACTTATTCTTTATTATTAACAAAGCCTTGTAACCCAAACCTTACCAGAAAACAGTTGATTTCGCGATGTGTACCTGGCTTTAATTTATCAACACATTTAGTAATCTCTATCGCATTTTTTAGACTGAGTTGATAACATCAAATTTAATAAAAAGGATTGACCATGAACAACAATAATAAAAACACACTCGTCGTTGAAGGCGGTGCAATGCGCGGTATATTTGCCGCAGGTGTGCTTGATGAGTTTTTAAAACAGCAATATCAGCCGTTTGAACGCTATTTTGGTGTTTCAGCCGGGGCAACTAATATAGCCGCATTTTTATGCAAACAACCAATGCGAAATTATAAAGTGATTACTGACTACTCATGCCGTCCTGAATTTATTAATTTAGCGCGCTTTATTAAAGGTGGTCATTTATTTGATTTAGATTGGTTATGGCAAGAAACAATTCGCGAAATACGCCTACATACGGAGGTCTTTGAGCAAACTCCACACGAGTTTTATATTGTATCTACGGCAATCGAATCAGGCAAAGCACATTATTTAAAAGCCACCAGCGCCGATATGGTGCATCAATTAAAAGCATCATGCGCTATACCCATTGCATATCGTGACTACCCTATTATTAATGACATAGCGATGACCGATGGCGGTGTTGCTGATTCAATTCCGGTAATAAAAGCTTACGAAATGGGCGCACGCGAAATCACCGTTATTTTGTCTCAATGTTTAGGCTATCGTAAAAAATCAAGTAAGGCACCTTGGCTTACTAAAAAAATGTATAAAAACTATCCAGCATTAATTCAAACGACCTTAAACAGGGCTGATTTTTATAATAAGTCTATCGATTTTATTATAGATCCACCAAATGACTGCAAAATCAATATCATTGCACCACCGGCTAATTTTAAAGTTGGGCGTACCACTAAAAAGTTTGAAATACTTAATAGTGGTTACAACATGGGAGTTGATACTGCTAAGGCCTTTTTAGCTAAATAACTGCATTATTTAACCTAATAATTGCGGTGCTTTACCCGCAATAACTGCGGTTAGTAAACCAGCTAACATAGCTCCCACAACGGTGCATATTGCACCGCCTAAAATACCGTAAACACTCATAAAACATATCAGCGCTAAACCAAATAGCAGTGCACTTAAAAATGTTTTAGCCGCTAATGTAAGTGTGTTTTTTCGTAGGTTGAGCATCATGAGTAGTAAACTCACCATCGCAATTGTAATTAGTAGCTCGTTCATGCGGGTTGTACCTCAACTTGTAATTTTTGTGTGTTTTTTATTTTTAAGGCAACAAACATACACACGATACCCACCACCATAAAGCTTATATCTACTACCGCGACAAGCGAGCTATTAAGGTTAATAACATTGCTAACGCCAAGTAAAATATTAAGTGGCAGCACCAAAGCAAGCGAAGCGCCGCATAGTAAAAGAGTCAGCTTAAAGTAGTTTTTATAACCTATGGGTAATACACTTAATAGTAACCATGCCAACCACGTATAAAAGAACACGGGTCCAAAAAAGCTATTTTGCGCCACACCAACAACGCTATAATTAAGTAAAACTTGCATAGGAAATAGCACAAAGCTTGCTAATACCAAACCGCCACAACTGCCAATAATAAAACGATTCCAGCGTGCATATGCCTGCATACTCAGTGAAGGGCTACTACCACGTGTGCGCTTTGTTAGCCACATCATCATGCCCGAAATAGGTAAAAGCGCAGTACTTAAGCCAAGCAATACCCAAAGTAATTTTACAAACACTCCTGCAAAGTTCCCAAAGTGCAGCGGAAACATCAACTCAATTACTTTTATCGAAACACCTGAAATATCACCAAAACTACTCATCGACTGCACAAACTCACCATTGCCCTGATAATGCAGTAACTGAGAAGCAACAGCCTCGCCACCTAACAAACGCAAATATACCTGCGCATTCGCATCGTTATGCGCCATTATTGTGACATCCCTAATTATTGCTTCAGGGTAACGACTATGAGCATGCTCTAAAATAGTGTCTATTTTTGTAGGTTGCTTAATGTGGCTAACTACAGGCTCAGGAATAGCGGTAAACGTTTCTATTAACTTATCTTGATCGCCACCAAAGCTCACAAACGCAGCTGCTGGTAGTAAAATAATGGTCGCGAGCCCTAAAAATGATCCTGTAAAACCAATCACAATATTAAATACGCTGCCCCAAATACCTATAACCTTATGAGCATCGCTTACTGCAATATCTAACCCTTTATCTCGCCTAAACGTAAAGAGCTCTTTTATCAATTTGCGATGAATAAACAAGCCTGTCACTGCACTTACTAAAAGCGTTAAACCTAAAAACCCAGTGAGTATTAACCCAATTGGTCGCCCTAAATGCAAATCTGCATGAAATTCACCTATATAAGTTGGCGCATCCGTTTTTTTATTGGCGTAAAACTCTTTACTAGGCCCATAGTAAGTATTTTCCAGCGTCAACGTATCGGGATGAAATTGAAATACTCTGGCCACCTCTTGGTCGTAATTTTCATCGCCATGGTGAGATTCAAATACCAACGTTAACAAATGAAAGTTATGCCCACTTGGTAAAAACACATGAATGTTTTCGCCAAATTCACTAGGTACTTTTTTATGGTATTCGTTTACTAGTCGGTTAATTTGCGCGCTGGCAACGTATTGGCTAGATTGCAGCTCTGGATTAGCCCATATTTTTAACTCAGGTCGCGACAGAACTGCTAACGCCCCACTAAATGCAACAATAAATAGCAGTACCGCAGTAATAATTCCTACCCAGCTATGTAATAAAAATAGCTTTTTTAAAGTAATCGACTTCATCCCTGCCCCTGCGTTAACGCCCAAAAACTCAATAAACCATGTAATACACACAATGCAATCATTACTACAAAAGGTTGCCATACTTTTTGCGCCAAATACGCATAAATAAACAACGCAGTCCAAATAACAGGAAAGAGTAAAATAGGCAGTAATATTTGTTCATTCATTTGAAACGGTAAATAGATTGTCATACCCGGAATCATTATTACCGCTGTAACTAGCGCTAATACACACGCAATTAAGTGCCTTCGCCGTGTAGCTGTAAACGTTTTTTTATTATTCATTATTCGCTCAATAAATTTGCCCAAACATATACAAAACAGCACATGCAAATGATAACAATTGTCATTATATTGTGCATTTAATGCTTAATGCAATTTATTAAACAAATTAAGTTTAAAAACACTGTTGGTTTACCTTAAGAGCTTTTATGCTACGCCTCGTAATTTAGGTACGCAGTAATGCGTCATTTCAGTTAAGCCGAGTTCGGGCTTTTTAATTTTTCAGGAAGCAGTAAACCGTGGATATAATTAACGCGATTATTTTAGGTATTATTGAAGGTATAACAGAATTTTTACCCATATCATCAACTGGGCACTTAATTGTAGCGTCAAAGTGGTTAGGCATTGAACCAACAGATGCTAACCTCGCCTTCGAAGTAATTATCCAGCTTGCCGCCATTTTAGCGGTACTAGCCAACTATAAAGACAAGTTTAGCCCTAAACATTTCAATTTATGGGTGAAAGTTGCCATTGCATTTATTCCTTTGGGTATTATTGGTTTTATATTTAGTGATGTAATAAAAACACTGTTTAGCGTACAGGTAGTAGGTGTTATGTTTATTGTAGGCGGTGTGATTTTTTTACTATTAGAGCGCAGTTATAAAGAGACTCACTGCACAACTACCGATGTAACCCAAGTTACTTATAAACAAGCTCTTTGGATTGGCGTAGCACAAGTATTTGCGTTAGTTCCAGGGACTAGTCGTGCTGGAAGTTCTATTGTTGGTGCCATGTTGTGTGGTTTAAACCGAAAAGCCAGCGCTGAATTCTCATTTTTACTTGGTTTACCTGTACTTGCAGCAGCCTCAGGGTACGACTTACTTAAACATTACCAACTGTTTAGCTTAGATGACCTAACTGCCCTTACTGTGGGTTTTTTAACGTCTTTTATAGTCGCTTACTTTACTATTAAACTATTCATACGCTTTCTAGAAAATTTCACTTTTGTTAGTTTTGGTCTTTACCGAATCGTATTTGGTGTTATTTTATTAACTAACCTGAATTCTGGTTAAGAGATTTAAAAACACTATAAATAATAACGATATTTAAGTCTGTTTCTCTCTAGCTAGAAATTTTTGGTGAAAACAAGGCGAATTTACGCGTCAATAGCTGGTCTATTGCAAGGAAATTCAACGCAGTTAGCGCTAAAAATAGCTGCTTGAGATAGATTTATTATCCAGAACTCAGGTTAGCTATAGCCTACACATAAGAGAATATTATGAGCGAAAAAATAAACGAAGAAGCACTCCACGCCCTAAAAATAGCTTTTACTTACATGCCTAAAGCGATTGAAGTGACAAAGTATGAATATGGCGAGCGCTACCAAAGCGTACTTGATCACATTGAAGCTGTACGTGAAACACTGCTTATTAACGATGTTGACCCAGAGGAAGTAGGCGGCGATATCAACCCGCAATATACCCCAAATTCAACGTATTAAAAGTATACCGCTGAGTATTATATGCTCGGCGGCATGCTGCGCTATATACAAGGGCCTGTTTATCTTTCGAGGTTAAATTTGCAGCAGACTGCTTGGTATTTAGGCAAGGCAGAGCCTATGTAGTGTGGTTATTCCCCATAAATAGGCGATAACGCAGCATAAATGCCAAACATGCGCTGCCCTTTGGGTTCTGCCTAGGGACAATTTTTAATCCTGAAAGGTCAACAGGCCCTACTACTATTAATAAACCACTAACTTAGTTCATAAAAACATAAGGTTATAAAATTTAATACGTATCAATTTTAGTTATTAGTAATTAAAACTGCTAAACTGGATTTTAAACTAATACCAATGCCCTAATTGGCCTATGTATTATATAAATTGAACAAAAGCTTACGGGGTGTTTTCTTTTGAATTTTTTACGATGTTTTCACGATATAGTTTCTAATCAATCTCTTGATTTTGAAAATAAAATTAATAAGCTCTTAGTGTTTGGGTTAGAAGTATTTGACCTTGAGCTAGGTATTATTAGTAAAGTAGATAAAAACAGCTACACCGTTTTATATGCCAAAACCCCTGACAACTCACTTTTACCCGGTACCGTGTTTGAATTACAAGGCACCTATTGCGTACATACGCTCGCTGCAGGCTCTGCACTTGCCTTTCATAAAGCATCTCAAAGTGCAATTGCAAACCACCCATGTTATATAAACTTTCAGTTAGAGTCTTATATTGGCGCGCCAATAAAAATTGGTGATAAAATATTTGGCACCGTTAACTTTTCATCCGCAAAAGACTCCCTCGCTTTTAACGATGATGCTTACGACTACATCGAATTATTTGCACAATGGCTTGGATCGGAATTTGCTCGCACCCAAGCTAAAGAACAACTAATAAAAAATAGTAATACTTTATTAAAGTTAGAGCACGTTGCAAATATAGGTACGTGGGAGGTTGATCTAGTCTCCGATAAAATTACCTGGAGCGAGCAAACATACCTCATACATGAAGTGGATGAACAATTTCAACCGCAAATGAATTCTGCAATCGAGTTTTATAAAGAAGGTCCAAGTCGTGAAGGCATTACTCGCGCGGTAGAATTAGCCATAGAAAAAGGCAAAAAATGGAATCTAGAGCTTGAAATTATAACCGCTAAAAATAAACACTTATGGGTGGCTACCTTTGGTGAGGCCGAATTTGATGAAGGCCGATGTGTCCGATTATTTGGCACCTGCCAAGATGTAACCGAATCAGTAATGCTACGAGAAGAGCTTAAACAAAAGCAAGCTCAAGCAGAGCGCCTACTTGAAGACAGAAGCATGCTATTTGCTAAAATCAGCCACGAATTAAGAACCCCACTGAATGGCATTACAGGTATGCTAACCACATTAGTTGATGAACACAGTGAAGAAGTTCGCGCTGAAAAAATTAAAATAGGACTTAGAAGCGCCGATATTTTACTTAGTATTATTAACGAAGTGCTCGATTTTTCTAAAATTAATCATGGTGAGCTAAAGCTTGAACCTACTGACTTTTTACTAAAAACAATTTTTACCGATTTAACTTCTTTATATACACCTCTATTTAAAAACACGCATGTAACGCTACAAGTAAATAATACAATTGATGACAACTGCTGGGCGTTTAGCGACAACACACGCCTTAGCCAGATTGCTTCTAACTTACTGAGTAATGCACTTAAATTTACTGAAAATGGTTCAGTTACACTAAACACAAGCCTTTCTAAAGTAAAAGCTAAGCTAAATTTAAATATTGAAGTGTCTGATACAGGCCGAGGAATGAGTAAAGGCTTTTTAGAATCACTGTTTTCTCCTTTTTCTCAAGAAGTAGATGCTAAGAATTCAAAAGGTGGAACAGGCCTTGGCCTTGCAATAGTAAAAGAGCTTGTTGAATATATGGGCGGAAAAATAAAGGTAAAAAGTACACCTAATAAAGGCACTACGTTTTTAGTAAATATTCCTATTGAGAAAGGGACAGAACAAAAACAAGAAAGCCTTAAATCAACGTTAGATATCAATGGCAGTGAACTATCAGTGCTTGTAGTAGATGATAACGATATTAATAGGTTGGTGCTTCACGCTTCTTTAGGCAAACTTAATATTAAAGCCGACTCTGCAGTTGATGGCCAAGATGCTGTATTAAAATGTCGCCAAAAGCATTATGACCTTATTTTTATGGACTGCATAATGCCCATACTCGATGGATTTGAGGCAACAAAGCAGCTTAGATCAGAAAAAATCTGCTCGCGTGAAGGAACCTACATAGTGGCTATAACTGCTAATACTTCATCACAAGATAAACTTGCCTGCAAACAAGCCGGTATGGATATGTTTATATCAAAACCTTTTAAACTACCCATACTTGAAAAAGCAGTTATTAACGCGCTTGAGCATACAGCTAAAATTAGCTAACCTTTATAGCTAACTAATTGGTTAAATAAGGATATAAAATTAAAAACATAATTAGAACTATATTGCTAACAGTGCTTATTGTTGCGGTATTTAAAGCCGTTTCCACTGGGCAATGGAGCTCATCAATAACAATAGTTATCGTATCTGGCGTATTGCTGTTAGTTACATTTATCAGTGCTAAGTCATCACGTGGATCATCCGCTTATACTGGCAGTGACTCATCAGTTTCCTCTAGCAGTAACTCATTGCACTCTCACACAAATTGTAGCAGCGGTGATTCTGGCGGTGGGTGCGATTAAATCGTGTGCTAATTCTTAAGCATTAAAAAAGCCGCCTTTGGAGAAGGGCGGCTTGGGTTAACAAACAGCTATGGGTGTAGCCTTGCTGTTATATCAAGAGAGTTTTTACTAATTACATTAAGCAGCGCTTTGATCAGCTTCTTCAGAGTGACGAATTAAATAATCAAATGCACCTAAACTTGCTGTTGCACCGCTGCCCATTGCAATAATAATTTGTTTAAACGGAGTATTGGTTGCATCCCCCGCGCCATAAATGCCTGGTAATGAAGTTGCGCCTTTAGCATCAATCAGTATTTCACCAAATTTGCTTAATTCAAGGTCGCTGTCTTTTAACCATTCGGTATTTGGTATTAAGCCTATTTGTACAAATATACCCGCAAGTTCAAGCTCTTTGCTCTCTCCCGACACTCTATCTGTGTACATTAAGCCAGTTACTTTTTTACCATTACCAAGTACTTCGGTAGTTTGTGCACTTTTGATAATGGTAATATTAGCCATGCTTTTAGCTTTACGAATAAGCACTTCATCAGCACGTAGTGTGTCTGCAAATTCAAGTACCGTAACACTTTGCACAATATTAGCTAAATCGATTGCTGCTTCTATACCTGAATTACCACCGCCAATTACGGCAACAGGTTTACCTTTAAATAAAGGGCCATCACAATGTGGGCAATATGCCACACCATGGCCGCGATATTCTTGCTCCCCTGGTACGTTCATTTCGCGCCAGCGTGCACCAGTGGCAAGTACGAGCGACTTAGCTTTAAGCACTGCGCCATTTTCTAGTGTAATTTCGTAGCCATTGTTATAACCAAGTGCCGCTGCACGCTGATTATGCATTACATCTACATCGTATTCTTTAACGTGCTCTTCAAGCTGGGCAACCAATTTTGGCCCTTCAGTCGCCTTAATCGAAATAAAGTTTTCTATTGCTAATGTATCTGCAACTTGTCCACCAAATCTGTCGGCAACAATACCTGTATTTAAACCTTTTCGTGCTGAGTAAATCGCAGCCGATGCGCCCGCAGGCCCGCCACCAATTACAAGTACATCAAATTTATCTTTTTTACTTAGCGATTCAGCTTGGCGCTGTGCCCCTTTGCTATCTACTTTATTGAGTATATCGGTAAGGCTTAGTGCACCTTGGCTAAATGGTTCGCCATTTAAATACACAGCCGGTACAGCTAAAATATTTCGCTCTTCTACTTCATCTTGAAATAATGCACCGTCAATCATGGTGGCTTTAATATTACTGTTTGTCGCTGCCATAGTGTTAAGTGCTTGCACTACTTGCGGACACGTTTGGCAACTTAAACTTATATATACTTCAAAGTTAAGTTCTTGAGTAAGCGATTGTATTTGTTCAATGTCTTCGCTTTTAGCTTTACTTGCGTGTCCGCCAGTATGTAAAAGTGCTAGCACTAAACTTGTGAATTCGTGGCCCATAGGTACGCCTGCAAACGTAATATGGGTATTTTTAATAGGTGAATGTACAACCATTGACGGGCGACGCGCGCTTGTATCTGGGTTGTTTATTACCGTAAATTTATCGCTCAGTGAAGCTAAATCGTTCGCTAAGCTTTCTACTTCTGCTGATTTTTTGCTGTCATCCAAGGCAATAAGCAGCTCAACAGGTTGAGTCAGCGATTCAAAATGGCTTTTTAATTGATTTTTTATGTTGTTATCTAACATGGCTTAACCCTTTTAGGAAAATTTAAACAGCAAGCCTCCCATGCCAAATAATGCATGTGCTTAAACAAGTATATTGATATAGGAGGCACCAACAAACGGATGTTCGTTGATTTAAGGGCAGTTACCTGCCCTTATAGTAGGAATAAATCTATACTTAGATTTTACCAACTAAATCTAGTGAAGGTGCAAGTGTGTCTTCACCTGGCTGCCAAGATGCAGGACAAACTTCACCGTCGTGAGTTGCAATGTATTGTGCAGCTTGTACTTTACGAACAAGTTCTTTAGCGCTACGGCCAATACCTAAATCGTGAGTTTCAATAATTTTAATTTCACCTTCTGGGTTCATTACAAATGTACCGCGAAGTGCTAAGCCTTCTTCTTCAATCATTACGCCAAAGCTACGAGTAATACGTCCTGTTGGGTCGCCAATCATTGGGTAAGTAATTTTACCAATTGTGTCTGACGTATCGTGCCATGCTTTGTGAGTGAAGTGAGTGTCAGTAGATACTGAGTAAACTTCTACGCCCATTTCTTGAAGTTGTGCGTAATAATCTGCAACATCACCAAGTTCAGTAGGACATACAAATGTAAAGTCTGCTGGGTAAAAGAAGAAGATTGACCATTTACCTAGAACATCTTTTTCAGACAATTCTACAAAGTCACCGTTGTGGTAAGCGGTTGCATTGAATGGTTGTAATTTAGTATTGATTAATGAAGTGCTCATGGTATTTCCTCATCTATATTTAATGTATTTAAAAAGTAATCAACGCTCTCGTTTAAAACGACCTTCTGCGTTGGCTTGGTTAATACAATAAGGCTAATGGATAATTAAATAAAATTAATTGTTTAGATTAAAACAATCTGTTTTTTGGATTGAACTATATAATCTCTTTTACCGTAAGCATTATTTGGATTGTAAACGCTGGCGAATTATTAAGATCGCTAATCGTAATACTGCTACAATAGCCGCGCTTCAAATAAGTCATTAAATATAAGGCACGCCGTAATGGAAAAATTTTTTAACCACATACAACTAGGTTACTTAGGCTTAATCCCGTTTTTAGGGTGTGTGGGTTGGCCGCTTATGTTTGGCAGTAATAGCCTTAACTTAGAGTTTTTTACTTTTTACAGTATCGCCATTTTAGCATTTATGGCAGGTAGCTTGTGGCGCGCCGGAGAGCAAAGCTATAGCAATGCAATTAAAGCGGTATTACCTGTTATCCCAGTTCCATTTTTATCATTTTTACCTGTAGAGTGGGCACTGGCTTGGCTAGGTGCTAGTTTTTGGTTAGTACTTATATTTGAAAAAGCCACGCCGCAATGGAAAACCTATCATAAAGATTATCAAAAAATGCGTGTAGTACTTACCTCTGTTGTGTTTGTTTGTCATATCCTTACTATTGGTATGAGTATTTACCCTAAGTAACCTGAGCTCTGGATAATAAATCTATCTCAAGCAGCTATTTTCAGCGCTAACTGCGTTGAATTTACTTGCAATAGGCCCGCTATTGACGCGTAAATTCGCCTTGTTCTCACAGAAAATCTCTGGCTAGAGAAAATAAACTTAAATATCACCATAATTCAATGCGTTAGCAAATCTATTAACCAGAGTTCAGGTTAAATAGTGGCTGTAAACTTAAATATTGCGTGGTAATAAGGTAATATCCGCGCACTGCTATTTGAGGACACACCATGATTGACCAACTACGCCAACAACTCGACGAACTTGGCGAAAACTACGTAGAAAAAAACGCTGCATTTAAAATCAAAGTGATCCCATTTTTTTGTGCTATACGCATTAAAAAAGATCATAAAAGCGAAGGTCGTTTAAGCTTTTATTCAAGTCAATTACTCGAAATATTTTTAGTCGTCTTATTTTTGCTATTTGGTTTAACACTGTACGATACAGATGCAGGATTTACTCACGGCCCTATTCATATTGCCTTTGCCATTTTAATTACCTTTAATCTTATTATTAAACAAATCGCAATTGAAGGGTTAAAAACCAGACTTGCGTTTCATCGTTTACTAGCAAAAGACTCACAAACAAATAGCGATATAAATAATACTTCTACAAACATAAACGCTAAATAAAATATGTATTTAAATCCTCAATGGCGAATACTCACCGTAGGCGATGGCGATTTATCTTTTTCGAACGCTATTTACACTCATCTATCGCCAAAAGCTTTGGTTGCATCCACTTACGATGAACAGGCAACTATTGAGCAAAAGTATCAGCACAATGCACTTAGTAACCTAAAAGCGCATAACGTTGAGATACTTAATAGTTTTGATGTAACAAATCCCGCGTGTTGGCAAACTCTAAGTGAAAACCAGCACAGCTTTGACGTGGTTATTTTTCAGTTTCCGCTTATACCTGCGTTTGTTGGCCGTGAAGCATTTGAAAACAACACGCGCCAAACCAGTATGAACGTATTAAACCGCGCTTTACTGCATCAATTTATTAAATACGCTAACGAATACGCGCTTGATAAAAATGGTCCAATGCTGTGTTATATCACTTCAAAGGATGTAAAACCTTATCGAGAATGGAATATAGAAGGGAGTTTAAATAACGGTTTAAACGCTGATTATTTAGGCCAAATCCCATTTGATATTAGCCATTTTGAAGGTTATAAAATTCGTAATGTTGACCGCGATAAACACGTAAAAGACACCAGCGGCATAACTTACGTTTTCAGCCCAAAAAGTATTGATACACATACTAGCGAATTAAGCTCACGTCTTACCAAGCCTGCATACTTAACATCTAACCATTGCCCCCTTTGCCGCGTTGGACCCTATATGGCAAGCGAGGACGAAACCAAGCATCTAAACGCTAAAAAGCATCAGCAAATGCTGCACCTGGAAAGTGATTGGCAACAATGGCTAAATGAGTTTTATAGCTAATTAATAGCCATACTACAGTTTATTTAATTACACCTTTTCGTGTTTAATTAAATCAGCCGCTTTTTCAGCAATCGCAATTACCGGTGCATTTGTGTTGCCGGTAATAATGGTAGGCATAATCGACGCATCGACTACGCGTAAGTTACTTACCCCGTGTACTCGTAAATTAGTATCCACCACTGCCATTGAGTCTTGCCCCATTTTACATGTCCCTACTGGGTGATATTCGGTATCTGCAGTTTGGCGTATAAACTCAATTAGCTGATCATCATTATTTATATCAAGCGGATAGAGCATTTTACCGCGTATGTTATCAAAAGCTTTGCTTTGCATAATAGCGAGTGTTTTTTTAAGACCAGCAAGCATTACAGTTAAATCATCTGGATGGCTTAAATAATTAGGGTCTATAAGCGGTGCACTACGCGGGTTGTTATCAGCTAATGTAATAGAGCCTCGGCTTTTGGGGCGCATAATACTGCTGTGTATACTGTAACCATGCCCAGTGTGTAATTTACGACTATGATCGTCCACCAGCCCAATTACAAACTCTAGTTGCACATCGGGCGCTGGCGAGCCTTCAAATAATTTAATAAACGCGTGCGACTCTGCAAAGTTACTGGTTAATCGCCCTTCTCGTTTACTAAACCAATTAACGCACCCTTTAAAAATACTGGCAATGCCTAGCGGGCTTATACCAAATGTGCCTTTATTTGTTTTTGATTTATAAAGTGGCACCACCGTTAAGTGATCTTGTAAATTAGCGCCAACACCTTCAAGTACGTGCTGAACCTTAATGTTATGTGCGCTTAACTGCTCTTTAGGGCCAATACCTGAAAGCATTAATATTTGCGGCGAATTAATAGCGCCTGCACTAAGTATTACCTCTTTTTTAGCACGTAAATTAATAGCCTCTTTATTACGCTCTATTTGCACACCTTGCGCTATCTTATTGGTTACATTTATTTTATTAACGTGGCTATGGGTTAATACCGTTAAATTGGGGCGGTTTAAATGCGGGGTTAAATATGCTTTTGCTGCACTACAACGCTCGCCATTGTGCTGAGTTACCTGCGATAGACGTGCGCCGCTTTGCTCTTTGCCATTTATATCGTCGCTTAAATTAACGCCCTGCTCAGCACAGGCATTTAAAAAGTATTGGTTTACATCGCTTGGGTTATTTAGCTCTTGTATATGTAGCGGACCTTTTGTCCCGTGCAGCTCATTATTTGTAAATGCTTTATTGTTCTCAGCTTTAATAAAGTACGGGAGTAAACTCTCAAAATCCCATCCCGTATTGCCATTAGCAGCCCATTGGTTGTAATCGTACTTATTACCTCTTATGTAAACCATTGCATTAGTCGAGCTTGACCCACCCAGTACTTTGCCACGCGGCACAAAACCACATCGGTTATTAAGCTCTTTTTGTGGCACCGTATTGTAATGCCAGCTATTTATGCCATAAGGCACACTCGCTGCTATGCCTGCTGGCATTTGCACAAATACACTGTTATCACTGCCGCCAGCTTCAATTAAGCACACACTTACATTTTTATCCTCAGCCAAGCGCGATGCCATAACGCAGCCGCCACTACCTGCGCCAATCACAATGTAATCAAATGTTGTATTGTTCATGGTGTACCTTAATAAAAGTTTTAAACGGCTTTTGCAGTAATAGTGCATAGAAAAACTCAACAAAACTTGATATTTTTAGACATCGTTTATTTGAGGTTAACCATGAGCAGCCTAATCAGAGCCACGTCATTACAAGGTATAGATACCCTAATTAGCGAATTTGGCGGCGATCCGCATGAAATAATGCAAAACTGTAATATTAATAACGTTGACTTTAAAAATCTCGATAACCAATATTTACCTTATCGAGATTACGCTGAGCTATTAGAGTACTGTGCTTGTAAGTTCAATTGTTCTAGTTTTGGCCTTAAGCTCGCAAGTAGACAAAATTTTGATATTTTAGGGCATATTGCAATAGCAGCTAAAAGTAGTACTAATTTAGGTGATGCACTTAATTGGGTTATTAAATACCTTCACTTGCACAGCCCTGCACTTAGCTTAAACTCGCACCCTTTAGAGAATGATAAAAGCTTGTTTTTATCATTCGAAATTAATTTAAAACCATTACCGAACATCAACCAAGTGATTGAGCTAACTATTGGTTTAGCATTGGCTGTTATTAAAAAGCTGAGTAATAACCGCTGCAAACCAATTAATATATTTTTGCCAAAAAAATTAAGTACTAATACTCGTGCCTATAACACTTACTTTGGTTGTAACGTTATAGAGCATCGCAACAGCGCTGGTATTGTAATCTCAAAAAGTGATTTAACTCTTGAGCTTGATCACCCTGAACTAAATAAAGTACAAGCGGCGCTAAGCTTCTTGGCAAAAAACAAAGAACACACACAACCATTGCCCAACCAAGTTAGTGCACTAATTAGGCCTATGCTTCCTATTTATCAATGTAGTAACCAAACTATTTCAGCTGCGCTGGGTATGCACCCGCGTACTCTGCATCGAGAACTTATCAAACATAATACGAGCTTTATAAAACTTAAAGATGCCACTCGTCGCGCTTTAGCTGCACACTATTTAGCGCAAAACCAATTTACAATATCAACCATATCTGAGCTTTTAGGGTATCAGGAGCAAGCAACACTAAGTGTTAATGTTAAACGCTGGTTTGGATGTTCTCCTCGAGCATATAGGACTAAAAAGATGTTAAACTAAACACTCTTATTATTTTTATTTAAGCTAAGGAGTGAGCATGAACTTTGTTATTGTTGGCACCAATTTTATTAGCGACACACTGTTAGCCGCTGCAAATACATTAAACGATTTTAATTTATATGGGGTGTGCTCGCGCGCAGTATCAAGCGGCGAAGCATTTTTAGCCAAACACCCACAAAATGCACAAGCAAAAATTTTCACCTCAATCGAGCAAGTATGCCAAGATCAAAATGTTGATGCTGTCTACGTAGCCGCCCCTAACAGCTTACATAAGCAATATGCCGTTATGTGCCTAGAAGCAGGTAAACATATCCTTGGCGAAAAACCATCAGCAGCCAATTCTAAAGAGCTTGCAAGCATTATAGCTACAGCAAAAAAACATCAGCGCCTTTACATGGAAGCCATGATGACCACTCACTTGCCTAACTTTGCACGACTGCAACAGGCAATGGTAAAAATTGGCACACCACGTAAATATATTGGCCAGTACAGTCAATATTCATCGCGTTACGATAAATATAAAAATGGCGAACGTCCAAATACGTTTTTGCCCGAGTTTGCTAATGGTGCTTTAGTTGATTTAGGGATTTACCCACTGTATTTATTAATTGCACTTTGGGGAGCACCGCAAAGCGTAAGTGCCAGTGGCGTATTACTTGATACAGGTGTAGATGGTGCGGGTGATGTATTACTAAACTACGCTGATAAACAAGCCGTTATTAGTTACTCTAAAATATCGCAAGGCGACAACATAACCGAAATACAAGGCGAACTTGGACGCATACGTATAGAAGCCGTATCGCAACTTAAAAAGGTGGAGTTTATTGCTAATAATGGTGAGGTAGAGATTATATCCCAGCCATTTGATGAGCACTTTATGAAATACGAAGTTGAACACTTTATGGCATTAGTGAAGCGAAATATCCTTGAGTCACCCGTTAATACGCACATTTTAGCCAGTAACGTAATGAGCGTTCTTGATGAAGCGCGCAAACAGCTTGGGGTTGTGTACCCTAACGACTAATTAAATAAAATATGGGCGTTAACCAACGACAGTTAACGCCCAGAAGAAAGCTTAAATAGCTCTCGTACAACTACACATTTTACAAAACACACTTTAAAAACACATTTAAATAATAGCGATCCCCATCCATGGGCAATCAAATACTTCTACAATAAAAAACTTAACACTGACAACCCAACTCGGTTTATTACCAATATTTATTACTCAATAACCTTAAATCTAACCTAACACATAAAAACATTACCAATCAAGCTGGCCAATTACATTATTTTAAACTAAATTGGTAATACAAGAATACAACCATTAGTGTATAGTAGTTTTTAACCATAACATCGCGTTAGAATTTTGACATAATAGTGAATTTTAAGGTAACCTCTGATATTAACAGTTGGTTTTGACTTTTAGGCCCCAGAGGCCATTATTCCTTAAGGTAATGAAGGTAAAGTATGGGTAATCGTCGCTTATTTTGGCGCATAGTTGATAAAATTGAGTCTTTAATAAATCAAGGCGAATTTTCTGCTGGGAGTCGTTTACCACCTGAACGTGAACTTGCAGAAATGTTTGATGTAAGTCGCCCTACCATTAGAGAAGCTATTATCGCATTAGAAGTACGTGGCCGAGTTGAAGTTAAAACCGGCTCTGGTGTTTACGTAGTAGAACAAAAAAATGCATCTATAAAATCAAAAGAGATCAGTGCATTTGAACTTACTCAAGCTCGCGCATTAATTGAAGGCGAAATTGCCGCTTTAGCTGCTCAAAGCATTACAGAAGAAGAACTAGAGCAACTAAATAAAACATTAATTGCCATGGAAAAAGGCCTTTATGTTGAGCAAGCCGACCGTGAGTTTCATGAAATTATAGCTAGAGCAACGCGCAATAAAGCACTTGAATTCGCAGTGTCTAACTTGTGGGATTTACGTTTAACAAACCCACAAATTGTTGCTGACTATGGCAGTGTGTGTAAAAACAATAACGAGTGCGTTATGGACGAACACACCGCTATTTATACAGCCCTAAAGTCGCATGATGCAAATGCAGCGCGCACCGCAATGCACAAACATTTTAACCGCTTAATTAATGCTTTATTTGACGCTGTAGAATCGCGTGCACTTGAAGAAATTAAACGCAAAAATGATGAAAAACGAGGCCTCTACTCACTTGATGGCTTAGTTAATAAAAGTGCCCACTAAGGCCTTTTAACCAACTGATTAAAGTTAGCAAACGCCTGTTTGCTAACTTTACCTCTTACTTTATTTACCCGCCCTATTTAATATACTTTTAATTGCGCTATTTTTGGTCGCAAACACTTACCTATAAATTTAAAAAAAGATACTATGCCGCCATTAATATCGGGCGGGTTTAGCTTTTATACTCCCTGCATTACAATTTAACTAATTGATAGAGTTACTCAACTCAAGGATAAAAATGCAAGCATCTTCAAAAAGTTATTTACTGGCTATCGTGTGTGTACTGCTTGCAATGATGACCATTCAAACGGGCGCGTCATTTGCAAAACAGCTTTTTCCTATTGTTGGTCCTGAAGGCACGACAGCCCTTAGGCTTGGTTTTTCTGCCTTTATACTTTGCTTAGTGTTTAAACCTTGGAAACACTTACCTACTTCGGGTAATCGTATTCCTATAATTGTGTATGGTTTAAGTTTAGGCGGCATGAACATTTTGTTTTATTACGCCATTGAACGCATTCCACTAGGCATTGGTGTAGCACTTGAATTTACAGGCCCGCTTGCTGTTGCCTTATTTTCATCACGCCGTAAACGTGACTTATTTTGGGTTGCGTGTGCTATTGCCGGTATTTTACTTCTGCTTCCTGATATGAGCGGCCAAGACAGCCTTGATCCATTGGGTGTAGCGCTTGCGCTTGGTGCCGGTGCATGTTGGGCAGGTTATATATTATTTGGTAAAAAAACGGGCACACAAAGCTCTGGTGGAGCCACTGTTGCATTGGGTATGACCGTTGCCGCTATAGTGCTAGTACCTTACGGCGGCATTATGCAAAGCGCCGCGTTTACGTGGGAAATTATCCCACTGGGTATTGGTATTGCTATTTTATCAAGCGCACTGCCTTACACACTTGAAATGGTTGCACTGCGTAACATGCCTTCACAAGGGTTTAGCGTAATGATGAGCTTAGAGCCTGCAATAGCTTCGCTCGCAGGGTTTATTATACTGGGTGAGTTACTTACTTTATGGCAGTGGCTCGCTATTTTACTTGTAATTATTGCATCTGTTGGTAGCTCGTTTTCAAACGCAAAAAAACAGGCTACTTAATTAACTACCAAATAACCTAAATAAAGTCACCACGTAACATGGTGACTTTATTGTGTTGTATCCGGTAACTTTTTAACTCACAGCCTTACTTTGCTTTTTAGTTGTAACCAAATAGCCAATCAACGAAATAAGCGGCATGCCCGTAGCAACCAGTGCAATACCTGTCCACCCGCCCGCTTCATATAATGGGCTGGCAATAAGCGAGCCTACTGCGCCACCTACAAATATACTCGTCATGTAAATAGCGTTTAAACGCGCACGGCTTTGTGGCTCTAGTACGTACACAGCACGTTGACCCAATACCATATTGGCCTGCACAGCAAAATCAATAAACACACCGGTTAATGCCAATACTATAATGCCGTAAGGTAGCTCAAATAAGCTTGGTAAAAAGCACACTGCTGCAATTACTTTGGCCAGTAACGATACCTGATGCGTATAGCCTTTATCTGCCAAGCGACCAACAATAGGGGCAGCTACAGCACCTGCCGCACCCACTAATGCAAACAATGCTATTTCTGATTGCGATAAACCATACTCACGGGCAAGCACAACCGGTACGCTCGTCCAAAATAAACTGAATGATGCAAACATTAATGCTTGAAAAAGTGAACGTTGGCGCAGCACTGGTTGGCTTATCATTAACTGTTTAAGCGATTTTAATAACTTAAAATACGTTGTTTTATGGGTAGGTTGCCTGCTTGGAATAGCAAAATAAATTACGCCAGCAATAAACACCATACACCCTGCTGCAAAGTAAAATACAGCGCGCCAACCAAAGTGATCGGCTATTAAGCTCGATATAGGTCTTGCTAGCAAAATACCTAACAACAAACCCGCCATAATATTACCAAGAACCTGCCCGCGTTTTTCGTCAGACGATAAATGCGCAGCAAGTGGAATAAGCACCTGAACAGAAACCGAGCTCATACCTATCATTAAACATAAAATAAGCATTACATTAGGTGAATCAGCAAGTGCAGTCCCCACTAAACTCAAAAACGACACAGCTAAAGTAATAAGCATTAAACGCTTATTTTCAATTAAGTCAGCTAATGGCACTAAAAAAAACAACCCCAAAGCATAGCCTATTTGTGTAAGCGATACGATAAGGCTAGCACTGTGCGCACTTAATCCAACTTCTGGGGCAAGCAACTCAATAATAGGTTGAGCGTAATAAATATTGGCAACAATAAGACCGCAACACAAAGCAATAATAGTAACGAGTGTATTGCTAAGTGGTTGCGCTGAAACGCCTGGTTGGGTCATGTGTGTCTCTACTTTATAAAAATAATAAAACCCAACCCGCAAACGCGGGTTGGGTTTCTACAAAAAGCTTCGTTTTATTTTATTGGTGATGGCCGCCCATGTGGGCTTGAACGTAAATACTGTTTAGGTGCAGTTACTGTAGCGCCAAGCTCTGCAGCTGCATGCCACGGCCAGTGCGGGTTATATAAAATACCACGCGCTAGTGCTACGCCATCGGCTTGCTGCTCACTAATAATATCTTCGGCTTGTTGCGCCTGTGTAATTAAACCCACCGCTATAACAGGCATTTTAACCGCTTCTTTAATGGCTGTTGCAAACGGTACCTGAAAATTAGGTTTTACTGGTATTTGTTGCTCAGGGCTTAGGCCCGCCGTACTTACATGAATAAAATCACAACCGAGTTCATCAAGCGCTTTACTAAGCACTATCGATTGATCTAAATCCCAGCCGCCTTCAACCCAATCGGTTGCCGAAATACGCACACCTACCGCTTTATTACTGGGGAATACCGCTCTTACCGCTTTAAACACATCAAGCAATAACCGCATTCTGTTTTCTAGGTTGCCACCGTAGTTGTCGTCGCGCTTGTTTGAAAGTGGCGACAAAAATTGATGTAACAAGTAACCGTGCGCACCATGTAGCTCGATTAAATCAAGGCCGAGTTCATCAGCGCGTTTAGCTGCACTTACAAAGTCTTTAATTAGTGAATCTATGTCAGATTGGCTCATTGCTTTTGGCACTGGGCTGCTATCGTCGTACGCAATTGCCGAAGGTGCGAGCGTTTGCCAGCCATTTACATCATCAGGTGCAATGGCATCGCCACCGTCCCATGGTTTTTCAGTTGATGCTTTGCGCCCAGCATGCGCTAACTGAATACCAATAGGCATAGGGCTGTATTGCCATACTGCTTTTAGGCTTTTGCCTAGTGCTTGCTGGGTTTCGTTATTCCAAAGCCCCAAATCGCCGTAGCTAATACGCCCTTCTGGGTTTACTGCTGTTGCTTCTAAAATAAGTAACCCTGCACCACTTAAACTCAATTGGCCTAAATGAATAGTATGCCAATCGCTAGCAGCGCCATTATTGGCTGAATACTGACACATAGGGGCAATAATAATACGGTTATCTAACGTTACTTGCCCAAGTGATAAAGGCGAAAATAGTTGGCTCATTGTTAATCCTTAAAAACACGCACAAAAAAGTGCGGACAAAACAAAAAATAGAATACGAAGCGGCAATCAAACACGCTCACTCAATAACTTAAACTGTCACTAGTAATGGCGACTTAACATTCTTAATGGGGATCAAAATACACTTTAATAGTGCTAATAAAAGTATAAGTAATGACATTATGAAATATTAATTTTAATGTAATAATTTGTTTAACGAGCACGTCATAACACCACCTTTAAAATACGAATGACTATTTACCTTTAAACAAGGGTTTAATTTTTAATCTAACTGTACCTAATTACACTAAGCCATTGCCTGTATTGCCTATTAACTAAATAAAAACCCCGAAAACAAGCTATATTTATTCTATAAAAGTGAATTAAAATTCAATTTAAATATTCCAAGCTACTTCACTCCCTGATAAACTGCTTAACTTAATTTACTAATGTAAAACATTTGAACTGGGGATCACTTTTTATGTTTAAACCAAGCTTGTTAACCTTGGCTATTTCGAGCGCTGTTTCTAGCGTATTTTTATTGCCTAATGCCGCACTTGCTCAAGAAGAAGTTGCAGCTAAAAACAAATCACTCGAAGTAATCGAAGTTACAGCAACAAGGCGCAGCGGCTCGGTGCAAAATGCACCGCTAAATATTACAGCCCTTGATGCTGATATAATGAAAGATCAAAATATCAGTGAGCTTGCGGATGTAGCGCGCTGGGTACCTGGTTTAACAATTACCGATCAAGGTGGCCGCTCAGGCTCGCCTATTATTGTTCGTGGTTTAAATACAAACTCGTCTGGTCCATCATCAGATGGCGGCACAGTATCTACTTACATTAACGAAATTCCTGTTTCGGTAGATATGCGCCTAGTAGATATTGAGCGTGTTGAAGTATTAATTGGGCCACAAGGCACCCTTTATGGTGCAGGCACATTAGGCGGTGCAATTCGCTACATGCTTAAACAGCCTGAGCTTGATTTTACATCGCTTGAAGTTTACGGCGACCTGTTTCAAACAAAAGAAAGTGACTCTTTAGGTGGCGAAGGCGGCTTTATATTTAACCTTCCACTAATTGAAGACAAGCTTGCAGTTCGCGCCAGCTTAAACGTATATGAAGACCCAGGTTTTATCGATTACGGCTACGTAGTACGCGAGCCTGGTGTATCACTGCCAGATCCTGATTGGAGCGATAGCTCAGCAGTTAGTAACAACCTTAAAAATGTAAAAGACGCCAACGGCGAAACCACCACTACAGGTCGTATTTCTGTTCGCTTTAAACCAAATGAATCGTTTGAAGGTACGCTTAACTACTTTTACCAAAACCAAGACAGCGAAGGTCGCTCGATTGTTCATTACAACAGCCTTAATTCAAACAACGGTTTAAGCGACGTAATAGGTAAATACGAATCGGCTTATCGCTTTGAAGAACCTCGCGAGAAAAAAGATCAATTACTAAGCCTTGAACTAAAAGCCGACCTAGGTTTTGCAGAGCTAGTATCGGCAACGGGTATTTCAAGCTTTGATGCCGACGGCCAACGTGACCAAACAGACTTACTTATTCGTCTTGATTACGGCTATGAAGAATTTCCTTCGTTTTCAACGTTTACCCGTGAAATTGACGAAGAAGATACCTTCACTCAAGAAATTCGCTTAGTGTCGCAAGGCGACAGCGACTTTAACTGGATTGTGGGTGGCTTTTACAACAAAACAGAAACCGAAGCATCAAGCAGAGAGTTTACGCCTGGGTTTGACCAATTCGCTATCGATAACTTTGGTGGCGAGCAGCTAAGACCTGACTCATTAGAATACTTAGAGCTTACAAAAAGTACCGTCACTGAGTCTGCACTATTTGGTGAGGTTGGTTACCAAGTTACCGACAAATTAGATGTGACCATTGGTGCCCGTTTTTACAAATACGATATAGAGTCGCAAGCGGCTTTTGACTTCCCGCTAGCAAATACATTGTATGGTGGAGTAGATCCTGATGTAACCACCGTTGCATACGAAAAAGACGAAGCAGGCGATAACGGTAACTTATTTAAATTTAATGCTAAATACCAGTTCACTGACTCAGTAATGGGTTATGTAACAGTAAGTGAAGGCTTTAGAATTGGCGGCTCAAACGGTTTAGTGTCTTGTCCTGATCCAATTGTTGAGGATCAACAAACAGGCTGTGGTAAACCTGACGAATTATTATATGAAGCCGACACCACAACAAACTACGAGCTAGGCTTTAAAAGTACATGGTTTAGAAGCCAACTACACTTTAACGCCGCGTTATTTAACGTAGATTGGGATGATGCACAAATTACGGGCGCTACAGATATAGGTCAATTAACGTACCTTTCAAACGCAGGCAGCGCGAACGCAAAAGGGATTGAAATTTCAACCCGCGCTATTTTATCTGACTCGTTTTCAGTTTACGCAACTTATGCCTACACAAAAGCAGAGCTAACATCAGACGCACCATTTTTGTTTAATGCCGATGGTACCGATGGCGCAGAAGACGGCGACCGTTTACCAGGCTCACCTGAAAACCAATTTTCGATGGGTGTAAACTATCAAACAGATGTGTTTAACGACAAAACGCTTGATATTAACTACGGTTTAACCGCGCAAAGCGACGTGCTTTCAAGAGTAGGGCTTCGTGATAACGGCGAAACACTACCAGGTTACAGCTTAAGTAATATATCAGCTAAATTAACGGCTGATGCATGGTCAACTACCCTATATGTTGATAACCTATTCAACAAATACGCGGTTACATCCGTTCGTCGTTCAGATGCCGATATAACATCAGCAAATGGCGCCGACATACAACGTAACTACGGCCATTACATTAATCGTCCGCTTACGGTAGGTGTTAAATTTAACT
Organism: Pseudoalteromonas sp. 78C3; assembly: GCF_002836695.1. Classification (NCBI taxonomy): domain Bacteria; kingdom Pseudomonadati; phylum Pseudomonadota; class Gammaproteobacteria; order Alteromonadales; family Pseudoalteromonadaceae; genus Pseudoalteromonas; species Pseudoalteromonas sp. 78C3. The sequence goes on along the minus strand of NZ_PJAV01000170.1, from coordinate 44,155 downwards.
ACAAATTTGAAATATAATTTATAGTAATTTTAAACAATGTTGTAAGGCTCAAATTTATTTGAGCCTTTTTATTTTCTTTCACAAAATAATTACCAAAAACCATGCAGCCAAATTTAAAGCAACTTCATCAAAGCGCAATACACTCCCTAAACCAAGGTAAAATAGAGCAAGCACACAAAGCCCTAGTGGAGTTAGTTACACTCAAACCAGATTTTGCTGATGGGTATTTTTTGCTGGCAATGATTAATTTAACTGTTGGGCAAATACACAAAGCAATAAAGCTCATCGAAAAAGCCCTTACCCTTGGCCAAAGTATTGAATACACCGCGCAACTTGCTAAATGTTACGCACTTACTGGCGAATTACAAAAAGCAAAAAACACCGCACTATCGGTGCCATTAAAGCAAATAACTAAAGCCCTTGATGCCGACACACTTGGCGTTGCACTTACTCAAGCAGGCATTCACGAACACGCACTTAACTACTTTGAGCGCGCTATTACCCTGGCTACAGCGGCTAACAGAGCCCAACCACCGTTTTATTATAACTACGGCGTAAGCGCTAAATTTTTAGGGCTATTTGATAAAGCCCAACACGCTTTTGAAAATGCCATAGCGCTTAACCCGCTGCACCATCAAAGTCATTTTGCATTAAGTGATTTAACTAAAGTAAGTAAGCAAAACAACCATATTGAACGCTTAAAAAACGTGTTTGAGCAAGTAACACACCCCGATGCAAAACTGCATATTGGCCATGCTTTAGCAAAAGAGTATCAAGATATTGGTGAATTTTCAGAGGCTTTCAACGCGTTAGAGCAAGGTAAAGTAGCAAAACGTACTGTGCAGCCGTTTGATCATAAAAGCTCAACTGAGTTATTTGAACATATTAAACGCTTAAGTGAGCAGCACACACAAGCGCTAACACAAGGTAACCCAACGGCCGAACCTATTTTTGTATTAGGCATGCCCCGCTCTGGCACCACATTAGTTGAGCGTATTTTATCGAGCCACAGCAACGTGCAGTCAGCCGGTGAATTACAAGACTTTGGCCTAAGTGTTAAAAAGCTAAGCCAAACACAAACACCTCACGTGCTCGACACTCAAACGCTCAGTAAAGCCTACGAGCTTGATTTTAATCAGCTTGGGTCAACCTATTTAAACGCAACACGCGTAATAACAGGCAGCCATAAACACTTTATTGATAAGCTCCCGTTTAACTTTTTTTATATCGATTTAATAACCAAAGCACTGCCAAACGCTAAAATTATTTGTATGCTGCGCGATCCAATGGACACCTGCATTGGTAACTATCGCCAGCTATTTACCATAAATAACCCCTACTACGCGTACTCGCTCGACCTACTCGACACTGCAAAATTTTACAGCCGTTTTTACAAACTAATGCAGCACTTCAGCATGCAACACAGCAATATAAAATTAGTAAAATACGAAGAATTAGTCGCACAGCCCGAGCAACAAATTAAAGAGTTAGTCAGCTTTTGTAACCTAGAGTGGCAAGCACAGTGTATAGATTTTCACTTAAACACCGCACCGGTCTCTACTGCAAGTAAAATGCAAGTACGCCAACCACTTAACAATAAAGCAATCGGCCGTTGGAAAGCATTTAAGCCCCATACTGATAAAGCAGTGGAGTACCTTTTAAAACAAGGTATTAGTATTGAGTAATGGTTTTATAGCTTGGGAGTTAAATGGATGAACTTAGGGATAGTCCGCTTTGTGCTATGAGCGGACTGTCGTAACCTTAGACTCTTGTTATAAGCCTTTACCACATTACGTCATACTAAAGGTGTCTTTATGCTTTTCGATAATAATTAGACAAGCCTCCTGAGCATCACAATCACCTGACATTTCTACAACTTCACTAAACGAAAGTAATGCATAATTATTAGAAAACCGAAGCATCTGCTGAATAAATTCATCATCAAAGTTACTCACTATTTCGGTACCATTAATTCTTCTCGATAGCTGAGCTGCTCCTGAGTGAGTAAGGCTATTTAAATTAGGCCAATAACTTTCCTTAGCTTTTTTTATTCCATTTTTATTTTTGTTTTCTAGTGCATTTACTAATTTATAGAAGTCTTTATTGAATTTATCATTTTTTAGTTTCTCGAAATCAGACTCAGTAGCGAACTCAGCAAACCATAGACCCTTAATATAGGCTTCAAAAACACAACGAATTAAACTCGATGCTGAGCTATATAATTGATTGTCACACAGCACAATAATACTTCGGTGATGCTCTATCACTAACGAATGAAATAACCATGGAAATAAAATTTCGTCATCGCGCTTTACCGTTAATCCAGCTAAAGATTTATTAATATCCTTTGATAGCTGAAGTGAATACTCTAACATGCTCAATATGAATCCTTAGGCTTATAACGAGACTGTAGAATAACTCCAACAGCCAAATTCAATTAAAAACGAGTTCCTGTAATTAACTCTAAGCGTTTTAAAGTATTAGGTAACCCACTTGGAACCCATAAAAGAGGCTGTTTCTCTTGAAAAAGAGTAATTCTACAGCCTCAACGCCCGACTTAAGTTGATTGTTATATTTATGATTTCCAAGAACTTATTTTTATCTGTCTTTCATCCATGCCAAACGTAGAGATTAGTTCTTCTTTTTCAGCTAAAGTATTTGTATATATACACTCGATATCCTCTTCTGAAAAACTTAGAGGGTGAGGTAATAATTGCTTATTGTATTTTTGTTCATTTGCTTTATATGTCGAATAGTTCTCTGAAATAGGCCTGTTTCCTATCTGCTTTTTACTTGGAACAAACCTCCATTCATTTTCACTTTTGAAACAGAAGTTTTCGTCCCCATTCCAACTGTTGTAACCTGTTTCGTGTTTAGTAAAGCACTTCATCTGAATTATTGGTAATCGTAACTCATCTGGCAATGTATCCATGTTTTGCCGAGCTCGCAGCAGGCTAACAAGCCCTTTTGCTGCTGGAGAATTTTTCTCAACATACAATACTGGCCCAATTCCAAGTTTTCTAGCCCAGTCTTTTTTTAATGCAATTCCATAACGACCGTATGTAATAGTTTTATGTTCTAAATCGTTGTCGTTAAATTCGCTAAATGAAACCATCGGATGTGCCGCATTTGACACTATTCTACCCTCTTTATCACCTATGGATTCGCAGCAATATTTCAGTCTAAAAGATTTTGAATTAATAATAGAGCTGAGGAACTCAAACTTTTTTGTAAAGTGAATGATCATTGAATACCTAATCTACAAAATAAATATAACTGTTTTATCTGAGGACAATTTACCTATTTTAGAGTGAAAATATCCTTATTTTATGAACTTATATTAATAGCAAATACTGTAAGTTATTACTAGCTATAAATATTATGCTACTGTCGCTTATTTAAACATGTGGAAAAGGGGAAAGTTTCTTTTTATTATTACTAAGTCAATGACGACTCACCTGAATGACCATTTATCACCCTTTGGTAATTTAGCTTGGTGCTATAAGGAACTATCAGAGTTTTACCTTGCTACTAGAACTTTTTGTTAAAGTTTTCCATTATTGATAAACATAGTTTCACATGTCCATTTGATATCTTGTTTATTAGCCTGAACTTTATTATCAGTAAATTGTTTAGCCATTTCTTTTTTACAAGAGTTCATAAACGTAGACTTTTCGTAAGTTAATCCAAGATAAATAGCGACAGAAATTGATGTTATGCCAAAAATCAAAATGGCTAATAAATATGGTTTCATTTAAAATCCTTATCACAATATAAAGTGGTAACAACGGGTTTGATTATCAAAAGGGAAACCTTGACTCCATATATAACAATTTTTAACTGACCGGTTCTCGCTCTAAGCCGACTAATGAATACATGCAATTTGCAGATACTCAATACTTTAAAAAGCCTTTGCTATATACCAAGCTGAAGGGTAACTCCAACTGCACACTATTTTTGCGATTATAAGAGCTTGTTATTCTGTTTTTAAAACCATACCTTTCGATTGGGCAAATATTACTAGTGCAAATACTATTTCGGTTATCCCGCCAATAAAGGCGCCGATTACAAAATTGGCATTTAATACAATACACAACATGCCAGAAAACATAAGCGAAGCACCTAAAATCCAGTACACTTTCATGCCATATAAAGTGTTGAAAACTAAATAGCGAACACCAATTATCATCAGCATTATTGAATAAAACCATTCAGCTTGAAGTTTTGCTACGTAAAACGCTAAAAACAAACCAACAAATAAAATAATAGTGCTTTCTAAGGCCAATTTACCTAATGGGTTTTTAGGGTCATGATTGCCAGAGCGTTTAAGAGCTTTTGAAAGTAGCATGGCTAAAGGATGTATAAACATACCACCAAAAAACAAAGTAAGCATACTCGATTGATTTGAATGCAGTAATGCGACAAAGCCAGCTATACACCAAACCAAGCCAGACACTAATACACCGGTTCCACCACCGAAGTATGCGAGGTTCATATTTTGTTGCGCATCTTCAAACTTCATAAAAATCCTTAATTTTAGAAATATCCCTAATTTAATATTATCGCATCGTTATTAATTACAAATCGTTACTCGAATACACACTTAAAATAGGGAATTTATAATCGGCAAACGATACAGTTACCGATTGTGTTTCGTTGCCTTTAAAACCGAGTTTAAATTCCATTGGCATGAATCGGCTGCCATCAGCAAAAAGCGCAAGTAAGTGCTCCTCGCCTAATTCGCGATTGCCCGACGATAAGTTAGTTAGCGTTATAACAGCCCAGCGTTCGCCCTCTTCATTGCTCATTAATACATAATTAACGATTTTAAAATCCCCTTTTTTAGGGGTTATGTTGCTATCGTTTGCAAACGATAAGTGCATGCTATTTGGTACTGCACGGTCAACATTTAGCGCTTTGATAGAGTCGGCTTGGGTTGCCCACGAAAGCACCAATAAAATGATCACTAAGGCTTTATTCACTGTTAGTTCCTTTTTATTACCTAGTAAAATACCTAGTAAATTACGTAACAAATTACATAACAATAACTGTTTAAATTATATTCGCATTCCATACCTATTATGTAAACAAACAATCATCGCAATTTTATCCAGCGCTTTGGCTGCGCCACTACAGACTAAGCGCTCATTCAGTGTGCTTGCGTTACTTTAGGGTAATAACGAGTGATAAGAGTAAATAATTCAAAGCTAACTTAAAGTAAAAAGCGCGATTAAACAGGAGTATAAACGTATGGCAAGCACACATAAAAACTCAACAATGGATTTATCTGATCCCAGTAACAGCATTCAAGTAAGAGGAGCGCGCGTTCACAACTTAAAAAATGTAGACGTTGATTTACCTCGTAACGCATTGGTTGTTTTTACAGGAATATCGGGCTCTGGAAAATCATCGCTTGCGTTTGGAACCTTGTTTGCTGAGTCGCAGCATCGTTATCTTGATTCGGTATCGCCATACGCCCGAAGGTTAATTGATCAAGTTGATGAGCCCGATGTTGACTCTATTGAGGGACTACCGCCTGCGGTAGCATTACAACAACAGCGCGGCGCACCCTCGGTTCGTTCATCCGTTGGCAGCATAACAACTATTTCTAACGCGCTACGTATGCTTTACTCTCGTGCTGGCGATTACCCAGCTGGGCAGAGTATTTTATATGCCGATGCGTTTTCGCCAAATACGCCACAAGGTGCGTGCCCAGAATGCTCAGGAATAGGCCGAGTGTTTGAAGTAACCGAAAAGCTACTTGTGCCAGACGATACAAAAACTATTCGCCAACGCGCCATTGAAGCGTGGCCACCAGCATGGCAAGGTCAAAACCTAAGCCGTATTCTTACTTCCCTTGGATATAATATAGACACGCCTTGGAACAAACTTTCTAAAAAAGCACGCGATTGGATTTTATTTACCGACGAAACACCTACTGTGCCGGTATACCCAGATTACACCTATGAGCAAGCACAGAATGCGATAAAAAATAGCGAAGATCCAAGCTACATGGGAACTTTTTCAAGCGCTAAACGCTTTGTTTTACAGTCTTTTGCTACTACCCAAAGCCCGCGTACTAAAAAGCGCGTATCACAGTTTATGCAAATATCGCAGTGCCCTACTTGCCAAGGTAAAAAATTAAAACAAGCATCGTTAAGTGTTAAATTTGCAGGGCTCGATATTGGCGAGCTATCTCAACTTACATTAAACGAGCTTGCTAAAAAACTAAGTAACGCCGCCAATACCAAAGTAAATAAAAATACAAAAAATCCAGAGCAAGCCATTGTTACGCAGCGCATTGCCAGCGATATACTCACCCGTATTGAAGCACTAACCATGCTTGGTTTAGGATACTTATCGCTTGAGCGTACAACGCCAACGCTCTCACCTGGTGAGTTACAACGATTGCGACTTGCCACACAAATTCGCTCTAAATTATTTGGGGTAGTTTACGTGTTAGATGAACCATCAGCGGGTTTACACCCTGCCGATACACAAGCACTTTTAAAAGCGCTCGACGAGTTAATAGCGGCTGGCAATTCTGTATTTGTTGTTGAGCACGATATTAGCGTTATTAAACACGCCGATTGGATTGTTGATGTAGGCCCTGATGCAGGTGTGCATGGTGGCGACATTATTTACAGCGGCCCTGTTGAAGGGTTAAGAAAAATAAAAAATTCGCACACCGGTCGCCACCTTTTTGCTAAAAACGCCAGTCAAGAATCTACTCAAAACAGCGCGCAAAAAAAGGAGCAAAGGCAGCCAAAAGCGTGGTTAAAATTGGCTGATATTGAGCGTAATAATCTTAAAAAACTCAATGCAGAATTTCCACTAGGTGTTATGACAACAGTTACTGGGGTTTCGGGCTCTGGTAAATCAAGCCTAGTGAGCCAAGCGTTAGTAGAACTTGTTTACGAAGCACTTGGGCAAAAAATAATAACGGAAGCGCCAACCGACGAAGCCGACCTACTCGAACAAGAGCTGCAAACACACACCAGCGGAAAAATCATTGAAGGTATAAATAATATAAGCCGCCTGATTACCGTAAATCAAAAAGCGATTGGCCGTACCCCTCGTTCAAACTTAGCTACCTACACGGGTTTGTTTGATCATGTGCGTAAACTATTTGCTTCAACCCAAAAAGCAAAAGAGCGCCGTTACGATGCTGGGCGCTTTTCGTTTAATGTTGCTAAAGGTCGCTGTAAAAATTGTGAAGGCGTTGGCTTTGTGAGTATAGAGCTACTGTTTTTACCAAGCGTTTATTCACCTTGCCAAGTGTGTCATGGCAAACGTTATAACGAGCAAACACTTGAGGTTACATATCGTGATAAAAACATAAGCGATATCCTCAATTTAACGGTTGAAGCGGCGCATACCTTTTTTGAAAATGAACCTGCAATACTGCGAGCACTCGATGCACTTATGCAAGTAGGTCTTGGGTATTTGCGTTTAGGGCAACCTGCAACCGAGCTTTCTGGCGGTGAGGCGCAGCGTATTAAATTAGCCACCGAGCTGCAACGTGCCCAGCGCGGTAACACGCTTTATATTCTTGATGAGCCAACCACAGGGCTGCATCCATCGGATGTATCAATGCTAATGTCGCAGTTAAATAAATTAGTTGATGCTGGCAATACCGTTATTATGGTTGAACACGATATGCAAGTAGCCCGCAATAGTGACTGGGTAATTGATGTAGGCCCTGGTGCTGGTGAAGAAGGCGGCTTAATTGTAGCACAAGGTTCACCCGAAAAAGTGGCAAGCGTAAAGGCGAGTAAAACCGCACCATTTTTACTTAAATAGTTAATAGATGACGCTTTTAGTTGTATAAAAGCGTCATCTATATATGGTAGTTAACGCTGAAAATAACGGCTTGAGATAGATTAATTATCCAAAGTTCAGGTTTACTAATACATCCCGTTTTTATCTTGGTAACCAATCAGAAATAGCCTTACCTATTTCGTGCGGTGAATCCTCTTGAATATAGTGAATACCGCTTACGGTTACCTCAGTTAGGTTTGGCCATGTGCGCACAAAGTCTCTTGCGTAACCAACTAAAAAAGCACCCGGTTCAGCATTAATAAATAGCTTTGGAATATCGTGAGAGTTAGCTAAATAGCTCGCATAGCTTTTAACTAAAGCCACGGTATCGGCAGGCTCTCCAGCAATGGGCAGTTGGCGAGGCCCTGCTAAAATTGCACGGCGATCTTCTCCTGAATTAATAAAGGGTCTGCGATACTCATCATGCTCTGCCTGCGTTAATTTGCGTGCAATGGTCGCTGGTAATATTGTTTCAATAAAAAAGTTGTCATCAAGCACCATTTTTTCACCCTCAGCTGAGCGCATAGTGCCAATAGGGCCGTGCAAATCTTTAGGAAAATCGTCCCATGTTGGAAAGTCAGTAACAATTGCTTCCATAAAGGCAATGGCTTTTACTGCATCACGATGTGTATTAGCCCAGTTAAAGCCAACACCAGAGCCCCAATCGTGCAGTACCAAGGTAACGTTATTATTTACACCCAACGCTTCTAAAAGTGCAAATGTGTATTTGCTGTTTTCAGCAAGTGAGTAACTGCCCTCATGGGTGTTATCTAACTTTTGCGAATCTCCTAATCCAATCATATCAATAGCAATTAAACGCCCTTTCCCTTGCAAATAGGGCATAACGTTTCGCCAAAGGAAGCTAGATGTAGGGTTACCATGTAAAAATACAATAGGATCACCTTCGCCTTCATCTATATAAGCCATTTTTTTATCTAATACAGTTTTAAACTTTTTTGCATAACGTAATGTTTCTGAATCATTTTTCATTTAATTATATCGCTTTATTTAACTGATGAGCTGGCGGTAAATCCTCGCTCATGTAATTTGTGTAATATTCGAAGTAGATTAACTAATTCCGAGCCAATATACATGACTGAGTCACACAATAAATGAGCACACTTAATTTGTCACTATATTTATATGATCGAATCACATATAATTAAATTTATGAAAAATGAAAAATATATATCAAATTTAATCGGCACGTTTGCTACTTCTGTTTCTAATGACATTGAAAAACAGATTGCCGAATTAGGCGGGCGAAGCCTAAGCCACGAAGCGGCACTGGTAACTATTTACAATCATCCGAATGAAACCATTGATGCACTAAGCAAGGTTTTAGGCTTAACGCATTCTGGTGCAGTTAGATTAATAAATACACTTGAAAAAGAAGAACTTGTAGAAAGGCGAAAGTCAGTAAAAGATGCCCGCTCTGTTGTTTTATGCGTAACGGATAAAGGAAGTAAAAGGGTTGAACTAGTACTAGCCAGCAGAGAAACAGCCACCTCTAAAATACTAAACAACTTTAATGATGAACAAAAACAACGCTTTTTGAGTTTGATAGAAGTAGCACTTGGCAGCCTAACAAACGAGCAGGTAGAAGCACGTAAAATATGCAAATTATGTAACGAAGGTGTATGCCGTAAACAAGGCTGCCCGGTAGAAAACTCAATTAAGTAACTAATTACTTCATGCATCTGCCCACTATAAACGTATTAAATTATTTGCTTTAATACGTTAGCGCTCAAAGTGTTAGCTCTTTAAAAAGCGTTCTATTTTAGGTTTTACCGTAACCGACATTATCAGCATTATAGTTAAACCTATTGGTAATGCGGCTAATAACCCTTCAGCCCATCCAGTTACAAATACCCCCATATCGGCATAGCCAATATTATTAGTAGCGGTAACAAACGCCATCACCGACTCCATGATCAGCGCCATAAAAACACTAATCAATAAATTACGTTTTAGCTCACTGCTATTAGGTAATAACTGGGCAACTAGCTTATACATTAAGGTCATCATTACAAAACCAACAGGCGCCATAACCAATACTGCACTTATAAATGAGGTAAACCAGTCGGCATAAAAATGCTCTGTAACACCCACATTCACATAAGTCATAATGCCAGTTAGAGTACCGCCGATTAGAGTGATAATACTTACCATAACCAGTATTTTATAAATTACAGGTGTTTTTTTAGGCTCAACCATTACTGGATTTGCTGATACGGGTGTACTCATTTTTGGGCATGCCTTAAGCGTTAAATAGATGACAAAATCAACTACATCAAATTAATTGATAATATCAACTACTTTTTTAAACTAACCAAAAATAAGCCAAATTCCAACTAATCCCATTAAGCTACCAGCAATACGGTTCATCCATTTAATATTATCACCACGGCTTAAAAATAAACGTAAGCTTTTACCGCCTGTTGCGTAAGCTAACATACTTAAAAATTCGGTGGTCATTATAACGCCAAGCAATACTAAAAGCTGAGGGGCTACAGCATGCTCAACACTAATAAACGGCGGTAATAACGAGATCATAAACGCCCACCCTTTAGGGTTAGCGATTGCGGTTACAAAACCTTGCGTAAATAACGACTTCCTACTTACGTCATTTGGTTTTGAGGTATCAACCGACATTTTGCCTTTGGCTCGCCACATGTTAACGCCAATGTAAATTAAGTACGCACCGCCTACCCACTTTAAAATGGCAAATGCATCTGGGTAATTTAACATTACGCTTGCAACGCCTAATACCGCAGCTATGGCAACGGTTGCTACGCCTAACAGCTCACCTATCATCATCCATAATGTGCGGCGCACGCCAATGCTCATACCGAGTGTCATGGCAAGGGTCATACACATACCTGGGGTGATAGACACAAAAAAGAACGTAGGAATAAAAACCGCAAGTGCTGCTACATCAATCATTAATTTACTCTCATATTAAAAGCAAAAACGCGGCTATAAGTAGCCGCGTTGTTGCTTACTCATGTTTATTACTATTGCCCAGTACTTACCACGGGTTCAGTAATGACCTCTACTGGCTCTGCTGTATCATTTAGCAAATACTTATCTAACCACTGCTCTTGTTCCCACAGTACGTGTAATAAGCTTTTACGCGCACGGTAACCATGTGCTTCATAAGGGAGCATTACTAAGCGAGCATCTTTACCTAAACCTTTTATGGCCGCGTACATGCGCTCACTTTGCATAGGGAAAGTGCCCGAATTAGGATCTTCTTGACCGTGGATCATTAGCATTGGCTCGTTAATTTTTTCAGCATGGAAAAACGGCGACATATTAGCGTACACACTTTGTGCTTGCCAAAAATCACGCTCTTCTCCTTGAAAACCAAACGGCGTTAATGTGCGGTTATACGCGCCACTGCGGGCAATACCTGTTTTAAATAAATCGCTATGAGCCAATAAGTTAGCAACCATAAATGCACCGTATGAGTGCCCTGCTATGGCAATTTTGTTTTTATCGGCAATGCCTTTTTTAACCAATACATCAACAGCTGCTTGCGCACTTGAAACTAACTGCTTTCTAAAGTTATCGTTTGGCTCGCTGCCATCAATACCCACTATTGGCATTTTAGGGTCGTCAAACACTGCAATCCCTTTGGCAAGGTAAGGCATTGGCCCCCAATAGCCAATATAGGTAAATGCATAAGGCGATTCGCGTACTTGTGATGCAACGGCTTTATCTTTGTATTCAAGTGGGTAAGCCCACATAAGCACAGGTAACGGGCCTTGTGTTTTATCGTACCCTGGTGGTAAATAAAGCGTGCCCGAAAGCTCAACACCGTCGTCGCGTTTATAACGTAATTGCTCTTTAGTTACGCCTTTAAATGCAGGGTACGGATGCTCAAATGTCGTTAATTGCGTTAGCGTGTCGTTATCTAAATTGCGTATAAAAAAGTTAGGTTGCTCAGTTTTAGATTCGCGAATAGTAATAAAGCGCTCACCTTCGTCGTCAAGCAGTGCACGAACACGCTCATAGTATGGTGCTTCTGATTGCCATAAACGCTTGCTGCTATTTGTTTTAACATCGTATTGGTCTAAAAACGGGATATTACCTTGCTCTGAAGCTCCATTACCACGCAGATATATATAACGCCCACCTACAATTTTAATTACGTTTGCGCCTAAATCGTTGCGCTCGTAAATTGCATTACCAGGGTCTTTATACGCATCGTTGTAACTACGCTCTGAAAATAAAACGCGGTTTCTGTCGGCATTTCGTGGTTGCACTATGTAAGTACGTACTTGGCGATCGCTAAAGCGCCAGTCTGTCAGCATGGCTACGTTTTCGTTGCCCCACTCAATACCAGAATAACGACGCTCTACTTTGGCAAATAATTTAGGCTCGCGTTTAAATGGTGCACGTAAGCTGTAAATATAATCATGATGCTCAACGTCGGTTTTCATGTCGCCGCCATCTTGCGCCTCGGCCCAAATAACTTCAGCCCCTTGATCGGCTCGCCATTCAAAATCACGGCGGCCAGTGCGAACACTGTCGTAACCTTGTGGAATGTTATCGGCAAGTGGCTGTTTTGCCAGCTCTGCTAATGCATAGCCGCGCATGCCCCATATTTGCCACGTGCTTGCAAAGCGGCTGTAAGGCACTTGATACGAAAACGGCTCATTAATACCGGCAACTAAAATATTGGTAGAATCAGGTGACACCGAAAACGATTTAAATAAAGAAGGGCTACCTATTGCTTGGGTATTGCCATCAAGCGTTATGTAAGCCAGCTGCCCTTGACCGTAAAACTTAAATTGCGATTCATCAAACGGGCTGGTTAATAAATTTTGGTAAGTACGTGCTGGTGCTTTTTCGCCAGTACTTTGTTGAATAACAGGCACTACATTTTGGCTGTTATTTTCAAGCCTTGGTTTACCAAAATTAACAGCGAGATTTGCAACAATGGCGCTGCTATCTGGCAGCCATTTATATGGTGATGCAGTTAGTACCGAATTTAATGCAGCGCTAGTTAACTCTTTTGCTTGTTTAGTTTCAACGCTGTAAAGCCATAAATTGGCTTGGGTTGGTTGCTCAACAATAAAGGCTAAATATTTACTATTAGATGACCATTTAGGTGAGCGAATAATGCCACTAGGTAAGTTGTTAATGCTAATAACCGACCCGCTTTGAACATGCTTTAGCTCCACGGCACTAAATTTGGCACTCACACGAGAGCGCGAAAAATTAGCGGGGTTTAGCTTAATACCAGCAAGCTTAAGCTCTTCTTGTGCAAGTTCATCAAGGGTTACTACACGTTTGCGTTCAAAAAGCGCTAGCCACTGGCCATCGCTCGATAAGTAACTAGTGGGTGCTAACTTAGCGTCAACCAATGCTGCAAGTTCAGGTGATGGGGTTTGATATCCCTGCTCGGCGTAACTTGTTGGTACTAATGCCGCACAACAAATAAAGGCAACTAACAACCTAAAAGCGCTCATGTTTTTATCCTTTTGTTATTTTTTACTCTTATAGGCGTATATAAACACGTTTTGCTTTGTTCATAAAGTATTAAGGTAAGTTAAACACCTCTAAAAGATGACTTAATAGTGCTGATTAAGCTAAACTACAGCGCTATTTATTCACCACTGCGGTACTTAAAATACAATGCATAACAAAGCCAAATCAGTCACTATTTTTGATGTTGCAGAGCGTGCTGGTGTATCAAAATCAACCGTATCTTTGGTACTTACCCAAAGCGATAAAGTGGGCAATAAAAGTAAACAAAAAATACTCAAAGCGATTGATGAGCTAGGGTACGTTTATAATCGTGATGCCGCTGCTATGCGCTCAAAGCGCTCAAATTTAGTGGCCATAGTAATAAACGATTTAACTAACCCAGCTATGGCACACCTTGCTACCAGCCTACAACTTCTGTTAAACGAAAGTGGCCTACAAGCCATGATTGTAAGCAGTAATAATAATCTTGAGCTACAAGCAAACGCAGTTAAAAACTTAAAAGAATACAACGCTGCTGCATTTATTATTTGCCCCGTTGCTAATACTTGCTCCAAATGGCTTGATACGCTCAGCGCGCAACACAAAGTAATTACCGTAATGAGTGAAGTGCCTTTTAGCGCAGCTCCATGCGTATTACCCGACTATAAAAAAGCCAGCCACGTAGCCAGTATGCATTTACTCGCACAAGGCGTGACAAACATAGCATTTATAGGCAGTGAACTTACTTTAAGTGATTCACAAGCACTGCAAAGTGGCTTTAATACCGCATGCACGCAGCACAGCATTACACCATTAGCACCCATTGACTGCGCAGTAAATACAGCCCTTAGCGCTAAAAATGCATTTATAGAAGCATATAAACACAGCCCCACATTAAACGCAGTGGTGTGTGCAAACGATATTATTGCTCAAGGTGTTATTGCCGCCATTAACTCATTAACACATCACTGTATTAAAGTAGTGAGTTGCCACCACATTCCTAATAGCGCGGTTATAAATAATCACTTAACCACCGTGGCTATTAATACAACTGATATAGCTAAGCGGTGCCTTTTAATACTGCAAGAGCTACTACAAAATACAGCCCCGCCAGTAAAAACACTGGTAAATGTAAACTTACAAATTAGAGATTCTAGCCAATGAAAAAAGTGCTGGTAATTGGCTACGTATGGCCAGAGCCAAATTCGTCTGCTGCGGGAACGCACATGATGTCGTTATTAAATGCATTTAGAGCGCAAAACTGGGACGTTGAATTTGCAACGCCCGCACAGCGCACCGATCACATGGTAAATCTTGACGACTTCGGCATAACCAGTCAAAGCATTGCACTAAACTGCGACAGCTTTGACGAATACGTTAAAGCCTATAATCCAGATATAGTCATGTTTGACCGTTTTATGATGGAAGAACAATTTGGCTGGCGCGTCGATAAACATTGCCCACACGCAATTAAAATTTTAGATACCGAAGATTTACAATGTCTGCGTAACGCTCGCCACGAAGCGTTTAAAGGTGAGCGTGAGTTTACAACCAGCGATTTACACTCAGACATAGCAAAACGCGAAATTGCCGCTATTTTACGCTGCGACCTAAGCTTAATTATTTCAAGTTATGAAATGAGCCTGCTAAACAGCGTATTTAAAATAGAGCCAAGCTTATTACACCATTTACCGTTTATGGTCGATTTAAGCTCACTGCCTACAAGTACAAAAACGTTTGAGCAGCGCCAGCACTTTATGACCATAGGTAACTTTAGACACGCGCCAAACTGGGATGCTGTACTTTACCTACAAAAAATATGGCCACTTATTCGCAAGCAGCTACCAAAAGCAGAACTACATATTTATGGCTCTTACCCACCACCAAAAGCCACGGCACTAAATAACCCTAAAACAGGGTTTTTAATAAAAGGCTGGGCCGATAATGCGTTTGATGTAATGCAAAGCGCACGCGTATGTTTAGCACCACTGCGCTTTGGTGCAGGGATTAAAGGTAAATTGCTTGAAGCCATGATTATGCAAACACCCAGCGTTACCACCAATATTGGCGCAGAAGGCATGCATAACGATTTACCATGGCCGGGTAAAATAGCCAACACCGCCGATGACTTTGCCAGTGCTGCCATTGAAATGTACACCAATCAAAGTGACTTTGAACAAGCGCAGCAAGATGGCAACACGCTCCTTAATACGCTTTACAACAAAGCACAATTGAGCGCTGCGTTAATTAAAAAAGTCGATTCAATAAGTAGTGATTTAAACGCTCATCGCGAAAAAAACTTCACAGGCCAAATGCTCAAACATCATACAATGCGCAGCACTCAATACATGTCGCAATGGATAGCTGAAAAAAATAAAAAATTAGATTAAAAATGACTAGACACGCACCAATTAGTGTTTAAAATCGCGCCCATCAAACGTGGGCATTTTTAGCTGTATTGTCTATATTTTTAGCTTAGTTATCGCAATATTTGGTCCAAAAAGATTTGAAAACTGCAACCTTTACAGAAAAACGCAAATTTATCGTTAAATTGGGTAAGATGCTTCACAAGTATGGTACGCCTGCTTACCGCCTAGAAGCCCACCTAATGGAAGTGGCTACATACTTAGGACTTAAATCGTCGTTTGTTATGTCGCCAACCTCTGTAACGTTTGTTATTTGGACCGATGGCCACGAAGACGAATATACCCATGTTGCACGTGTAGACCCTGGCGATCACGATTTAGGCTCACTTGCCGACACCGACGACCTTGTAAACCAAATGCTTGACGACAAGCTAAGTTTACAAGAAGTTGATGCGCAACTAGACGCTATTTTTGTAATGCCAAACCCATATAATAAATTAACAACGGGCGTTGCCTTTGCAACTTCTGGTGGTGCGTTTGCTATGTTAATGGGTACTAGCTGGACTGATGTTATTTGGTCATCGCTGCTTACTTTAGTCGTTTATGTGTTTGTGCTTTGGTCTGGTCGCTCAAAACGCGTAGCTCACATGCTTGAACCATTAGTAGCCATAATATCAGCCATACTTGCATGTGCAGTAAGCGTTTATATAACGCCTGAAATAAATATACGCTTGGTGGTACTTTCGGCCATTATTGTATTTATACCCGGTTTAGCACTTGCGCTTGGTTTAGCAGAGCTTGCAGCACGGCATTTAGTGTCGGGCACAGCAAGGGTAATGGACTCGTTTATGCTGTTGTTTAAACTGTATTTTGGTGGTTTTATTGGTATAGGTATTGGCTTTGCACTCTTTGGGCAAGCTGACTTTGTACAACCTGAGCCATTACCAAAATGGACCGCATGGCTGGCTATATTTTTACTTTGTAGCAGCTTAATCGTGATTTTTAGAACCAAACTTAAGCATGCGGTTTGGTCTATTGCATCAGGCTTTATAGCGTATGGCACTAGTATTGGCTCAGCTATGTATCTTGATTACACGTTAGGTACGTTTGTGGGTGCTTTATCGGTGGGTATATTTAGTAACTTGTTTAACCGCGTTGCTAATGCGCCAGCCTCTATTGTGGCCATGCAAGGCTTAATTGTATTAGTACCAGGTAGCAAAACCTATATTGGCTTAAACTCACTAATTGAAGGCCAAGACTTTATATACGCAGAACACATAGGCCAACAAACGTTTTTAATATTTATGTCGCTTGTTGCAGGACTAATATTTGCAAACGTAGCTCTTCCGCCTAAAAAGAGTTTGTAAGTGATACTGAGCACTCGCTTTACTTTGATTGAGTAAAGCGAGTGAAGCGTTGAACTAAAAACTAAAAACAACTACCAAGTAGCAATTGAGGCCAATGCTAAGTGTTTTAGCTCATTACATTGCACTTGAGTCAAACTCAAAAACCTCATAGTGATTCCAACGTAAAAACAGTTCACCGCTTTCTAAATAACCTGAACTCTGGATAATAAATCTATCTCAAGCAGCTATTTTCAGCGCTAATTGCGTTGAATTTACTTGCAATAGGCCAGCTATTGACGCGTAAATTCGCCTTGTTTTCACTAAAAATCTCTGGCTAGAGAAAATAAATTTAAATATCACTATGATTCAATATTTTAGTAAATCTCTTAACCAGAGTTCAGGTTAAATACAGATTTGTGTCATCACTTGATGGATAGCAAAAATCATCCCAGTGATCACAAAAAACTAGCCAAGGTAGGGTTAATGCTGTTTCTTGATCCCAGCAAATTGTTACTTTTTTTGAGTCATTTACTAAGCCCTTTAACCATTGGCGTGTTAATTCACTCCCTTGTGTGGAGTCGAATCTTTTTGCACCAACAGGAAAGTTAATGGGTGTGGCGGCAATTAATGCTCTTGCTTGATCTTCACTCAATGGGTTGAGTTTATTTAGTGTATCTTTAGAAAAATTACCGTGGGACGCACTAATCCAGCGCCATGCTAAAGAAAAGTCTTCAATTTTAATCAACACTCTATACCTACTTTTACAAACACGTAATTGACTCTACAATACTATTACAACGTTCTAAATACCCTATTAATTCTGGGCCTTCGGGGTAGTCAGAGCAATTGCCTATTATAAGGCCTGCAACTTTACCTGCGGGCTCTATTTCTACGTCCATGTATGATGCAAATACAGAGTTGTTTTTGGTTTTTGACCACGTAAAGTGATAGTGAGTATTGTGTGTACTAAGAAATTTACGATCTGGTTTATTAAACTTACTGGTTGTTGCTGTCAGCAAAGTATTTTTGTTCTTAACAGTAATTTCAGCGCCGCTTATAGCCCAAGATAATGGCCACCCTCTTGTAACCTCCGTAGAGATTTCACACTCGCCAAGCACACTAACCTCATTTAAATCAGAAATTATATTTGCGTATTCACTGGTGCGTAAACTGCTTTGCTGAGCTTGAATAAGCCATAAAAAAATCAGCGACAGTAAAACCGATTTCCATTTCATTATTGCTCCGCTCCTCTATGAAGCAGAGGCATTTTATGCGTATTTTTATTAATTTAATGATAAACCATATATGATTTTCTATTTTTGTTCAATTACTTACAAGCAACCATCACTTATTAATGGTCGAGAATGACAGTGAGGATTATTACTTTGGCACTTCCCTATTGAGCAAAATACTCAATAGGGAAGTAACTAACTAGCGTGACCAGTTAGTTTTAGCAAGCTCTATAATTTCGTTTCCTTTGCCGTTTATCAGCGCTTTCATCATGTAAACGCTAAAGCCTTTTGCTTGCTCTAATTTGATTTGCGGTGGCATTGAAAGCTCTTGTTTTGCGGTATCGACTTCTAAAACAACAGGTCCTGAGTGGTTCATCATTTCGTTCATTGCCGATGGTAATTTTTCAGGGTCGTCCACATGAATCCCTTTTAAGCCACAGGCCTCTGCAATTTTAGCAAAACTTGGGTTTTCTAAATCGGTATCGCTTGATAAAAACCCACTGGCTTTCATTTCCATAGCCACAAAACTAAGTGAGCGATTATTATAAACAACAATCTTTATTGGTAAATTAAGCTGCTTAAGTGAGATTAAATCGCCCATTAACATCGAAAAGCCACCATCGCCACACATTGCAATAACTTGGCGATCTCTATCAACAGATTGAACCCCCATTGCCTGCGACATCGCATTTGCCATAGAGCCATGATTAAACGAGCCAATTAATCTACGCTTTCCATTCATTGATAAATAACGCGCAGCCCACACTGTTGGCGTACCTACATCGCAAGTAAAAACAGCATCGTCAGCTGCTTGCTCGTTGAGTAAACGTGTTAGGTATTGCGGGTGAATTAAATTTTGCGAGGTTTTTCCACTGGCTAATTCATCGAGATCTTGTCGAGACTCTTTGTAGTTTTTAACACTTTTTTGTAGGTGCGAACTTGTCCGTTCACCTTTAATATAATCAAGTAGTGTGGTCACTGAATTTTTTGTATCGCCTAACACGCCACAATCAATTTGCACGTGTCGCCCGAGTGACGCAGCCTGATTATCAATTTGCAATATGGTGGTATTTTCAGGATAAAAAGCACGATAAGGAAAACTAGTACCAATCATTAATAACGTATCGGCTTCTTGCATTGCATGATAGCCCGACGCAAAGCCAATAAATCCAGTCATACCAACATCGTAAGGGTTATCGTACTCAATAAATTCTTTACCGCGCATAGCATGTACTATCGGTGCTTGTAATTTTTCGGCTAGCGCAACTATTTCGTCGTGGGCATCCTTACAACCAGCACCACACAATAAGGTTACTTTTTTACTTTTATTAAGATGAGTCGCCATTGCTTCAATATCAGATAAAGCGGGGGTATAAGTTGCTAGTTTTGGCACGTTCCATTTTGGCTTGATAGCTTTAGGCATATCTTTTAATGCAATGTCGCCAGGTAGCACAAGTACACTCACGCCTTTGTTTAATATTGCTTGTCGCATTGCAGTTTCTAGCAGGTACGGCATTTGCTCGGGGCTCGAAACCATTTCACAATACACACTGCATTCTTTAAATAATTCTTGCGGATGGGTTTCTTGAAAATAGCTGCTGCCAATTTCAGATGAAGGAATATGTGCGGCAATAGCTAATACCGGTACATTATTGCGCTGACAATCAAATAAGCCGTTAATTAAATGAAGATTACCTGGCCCGCAAGAACCCGCACACACCGCAAGCTCGCCTGATAAATGCGCTTCGCCACCGGCTGCAAATGCGGCAACTTCTTCATGTCGCGTTCCTAGCCATTCAATTGTTCCCATTTTTCGCAGGCTTTCACTAATGCCGTTAAGTGAATCGCCAGTTACTCCCCAAATGCGCTTTACGCCCGCTTGTTCGAGGGTTTTAGTGATAAAACTTGCGATATTTTGACTCATAATATAGAACTCCTAAATATTCAGTTATTCTGCAAATTGATTTTTTGCCTCTGCTCTATCAAGTAAGTCATCGTTTCGAAATACGCTCAATTGTTGAGAATCGATAAGCTTAAATATTTTGATAATGATAGATATATTACTACTGAAACTTTACTAACAAACGATACTCCTAGGTTTGCTACGCCTCATACTGATACATAAAACATGAATGTCCGCTTTAAAGTGTTTATGAATATGCGGGTGCGAGATTTTTAGTGGCTTAACTATGAATATGTTATTATGCGCTCAATTATTTTACTGAATGCTTTTCTCTTACTTCTATGTCAAATTCTGCTTCGTGCTTTACATTATTTTCTCAAAATATTGATTCTCTCGCGCTTCCTGAAAAGTTTACTTTCCCTTTTTATTACGAGCCGCAACCATTAGCTGTAGCAGCCACAAAACAATTACAGCAACAACTTGAAACGTTAACGCATTTAAAAGCAGAAAATGCCGGTAAAATGTTTGGGGTTTTAGTGGTGCAAAATGCTAAGCAACAATTAGGCTTTTTAAGTGCTTATTCGGGGCAAATTGAAGGTGATAAAGCCAATATTAGCTTTGTACCGCCAGTTTCTAGCATGCAACTGCAAGACGATAGCTATTTAGCTCAAAGTAAAATAATTAACGATATTAATGCTCAAATTGAGCAATTAGAAAATAGCGAACAACTGCATGAAGTTAATAGCAAACTTGATGATGCAACACAAAGCTACCAGCAAGCACTATTAGCCCAACAGGCAGTAATGCAAGCCGGTCGCCAGCAACGAAAAATACAACGTACCGAAGGCAAATTAGAGCTTAGCGAAAGTGATTTTGAGCAGTTAAAAAATAAGCTTGCAGGGCAAAGTATCGTAGAAAAAAAGCAACTGCTGGCACTTAAAGCCTATTGGCAAAATATAATCGAGTCACTGCAGCAAACACACATCAATATTTCTGATGAAATTACTCATTTAAAAAAACGCCGGAAAACGCTTTCTAAAAGCTTACAAAAAAAGCTATTTGCACAGTACCAATTTCTAAATGCAAATGGTGAAACTACAGATTTAAATGCTATTTTTGCAGCATTACCTGAGCACACTCCTCCTTCGGGGGCTGGCGATTGTGCAGCGCCTAAATTATTACAATACGCCTATAAGCATGGTTTAAAACCACTTGCTATGGCAGAATTTTGGTGGGGAGCAGCGCCTAAATCAGCAATTAGGCAGCATAAAAACTACTACCCTTCTTGTTACAGTAAATGCCAACCAATACTTGGGCACATGCTAAAGGGTTTAGATGTTGAAGATAACCCGCTACTTATCAACCCAGCTCAAGGTAAAGATTTAAATATTGTTTATAAAGATGACGACTTACTTGTGGTAAATAAGCCCGCTGAGTTTTTATCTGTGCCTGGCGTTAATATTGAAGATTCTGTTTATATGCGTATTAAAACGCAGTTTCCAGAGGCATCTGGTCCGCTAATTGTGCACAGATTAGATATGTCCACTTCGGGGCTTTTAATGATCGCCTTAAATAAACGCGTTCATAAAGCACTACAAAAACAATTCATTGAACGCACAGTAGATAAGCGCTATGTAGCATTAGTTGAAGGAAATGTTCCCGAAGATAGCGGAACGATTGATTTACCACTCATACTCGACTTTGATGACAAGCCACGCCAAATGGTGTGCTACAAAAATGGTAAACCATCACTTACTACATGGCAGGTTTTAGAGCGTAACAACGATATTACCCGATTACAGTTATACCCTAAAACAGGGCGAACTCATCAATTAAGAGTACATTGCGCGCACAGTTTAGGTTTAAACATGCCAATTATAGGCGACACACATTACGGGCAAAAAGCCGATAGATTACATTTACATGCAGAATACTTAGCATTTACTCACCCTATTACGGATAAAGAATTAGAGTTTGAAGTAGCCGCAGATTTTTAACAAAAGCACATAAACCGCTACTACTAAAACGTACAAATATTGGCTTTTATTAATTAAATTGATATTGTTTATGGTCTTATTTTTTTCAATGATGAGTATAAGAAACTGTTCAAACCCAAGTTTATTAAGCAATGCGAAAAAGTATTTCAATAATAAAAATAAGTCAGCAAAGGAATAATATGACTAACAATACACAAATAAAGATTTTAGGTAATACTTTATGGGCAAAGTATATTGTTCTCATTTTATTTTTACTTTTAAGTAAGCTTGCCTCAGCTAACGGCGATTCATTGAGTGCAACGTTACATGCGCTAGACTTTGACACGACTCAAACTCTCATCAATAACATAAAACAGAATGAACTAGACTATCTTCAAAATGAAGACAAGCTCACTCAAGCGTTTAAAATAAGCAAAGAGCAAAATTGGGAAAACCTTCATCTAGAAGCGGCCGCTTTGTATGCGGAGTTACTTTTTAGACAAGAAAAATACGAAGCGTTAAACACACACTTATCCTATTACTTAAAGAACAAAGAGTTACCAAATCAAAAAAGTGTATATTTATTATTTCTCGAATCACAACTCAAGTCTCTAGCGAGAGAGCCAAACCCAGCTCCAGCACAAACGCTAGCCACAAAATTAGAAGAGAGCTTGCAACAGCATTCAACTAAAGAAAAAATCATTATTTTACGAGCACTTGCTTACTATTACACCGATACAGATGCATTGAAAAAGACCCTAAATGTTGCACTAGAGGGGTTAGAATTAGCATTAAAAGATGACGATTCAGCATCTCAAGGATACTTTTTTAGAAAAATAGCCGATGCATATAATTATCTAAACGAAAAAGACAAAGCCGTATATTATGCAAAAAAAGCGGTTGCGGCATATGAGCAAACACAAGATGGGCTTTTTACCTCAAAAGCATATTGGAGTTTAGGCAATGTATTGCTGGAGATTAAGAAACCTAAAGATGCCTTAATATACCTAGACAAAGCATTGCTCTATTTCAAAAAAGTTAATATGCAAAAAGGCTTAACCTTTGCTCAGTACTCAATTGCTAGCATTGAGTACTTACAAGCCAACTACGATAAAGCTTTAACTTTAACTAAAGAGAACATTGAGCTTGCTCGTTCTGCAGGTGTTCACGACATGCAACTCGCATCGCTCATTTTGTTAGCTGACATATATATAAAACTAGATTTACTTGATCAAGCAAATGAAGCAAACGATGAGGTGTTTTTTAAATTAGATAAATTCAGCCGCAGTATTTATAAAGCCGATTTTTTAAGTAAACGCTATGAGCTAAAACGACGCCTTAACTACACTGACGAGGCTTTTGAAGCAATTGAACAAAAGCTCCTTTATACAAAAAAACACTACGAAGCTACCAGTGAAAATAATATAAAAACACTACAGATACAGTTTGAAGTAAAAGAAAAAGAAGAAAAAATACAGCAACTAGAGTACGCAAAAGATATTAGTGAGCTACAAGCTAAAGAAGAATATCATCAAAAAATAATTTGGCGACTTAGCGCTGCTATTGCGTTTATTTTAGTTATTGCTTCATTATTATTATTTTATCGGCAGGCTCGACAACGTCAAAAATATCACAATATTTCATTAACAGATTACCTAACAAATTGCCCTAATCGCAGAGGAATAATGCGCGCAGCAGAAGCAAAACTTGGTGAAGGTAAAATGACTATAGCAATTATTGACTTAGACTACTTTAAAAAAGTTAACGACCATTTTGGTCACGATGTTGGCGATTTAGTTCTTATTGCCTTTGCAAAAGCTGCAAGAGAAACACTATGTAATGATCATCAGTTTGGCCGTTACGGCGGCGAAGAATGGTTATTTGCACTAAATACGGCTGATGAACGAATAATTCGCGATATATTTAACCGACTCGCCATTAGCTTCGCCGAGCATTGCAGTAATATAGAAGACTTTCCTACAGATACAAAAATCACTTTTAGTGCAGGAGCCTCTGTAAGTAGCCCTTTAAAAAGCACACTGGATATTCTTATTAAGCATGCAGATAAATTACTTTATAAAGCAAAAGAAAACGGAAGAAACCAAGTCGTAGTTGATTAAATAAACACAGCTAAAAGTATTGGCTCATTTACTTGACTAAAGTCCGTCTAAAACCATTTGTTTAATTTTATGTGCTTTTACAAAATGATCTAATTTATGGGTGTGTATCCACCAAGTAGCAGCTTCCATAAGTAGCTCTGGGTCGTCGTTTTTATTAGCAAAAAAGGCATAAAAAGAAAGCCCTACATTTTCGCCTTTAACTGCTATTTTTTTATCGCATACGGTAATTATTTTTGCTCTTAGTTCTTCCCTCATACATACCTTATTTAGTTATATTTTTACTGTATATGTACTATTGAAATACGCCATTTAAAAAGCTAACGATTAGCTGTAAAAGACTTCTATCAACCAAACCGTGATTCTCAAGCTCTTTATTAGGCGTATTTACTTTTGCAGCTTTGCATTCATTATCTAATGTTTCATTTTTACGTGTATCGGTTTCGTATGCAATATCTGCTTGTTCCATACATTTTGCCGAACCTGCGTAAGGCTGTGCCGCACAAGCGCTTAGTAATAAAAAAAGTGGAATTACTATCAATAATTGCTTCATAACTAATCCTATTTTTACGCAACTTATTTACTTTAAATTACAGCTGCAAGTTAGCCTATTTACTTTTCTACCACCATTACAAAAAATTCAAAAAAGAACGTACCGATAGCATCAAAAAAAGTGTCATTTTTTTCATCCTTTTTAATTTGTGCGCTAATGCATTGATTATAAACTTCTGAGCTTGTTTGAGCGCCATTTCGAGCAACCGTTTCAGCCTCTTCAATGCATAAGTTAGGGTCAGAACGTGGGGCTGTACTACAGGCACTTAGTAAAGCGCACAGCAATAATGCGGCGATGGGGCTTTTTATGTTCATCCTTAAACTATCCTATTAAGTTAACGTGCTACCTGCATTTATACCGATTGGTATTATATGTGGGAGTAATACATATAGGTTGTACCTAAATAATGTTGCTACTTTATCACTGCAATAAAATAAACAACCAGTAAATATTTGTAAGGTTCTGTAGGGATTTATACTCACTTTTATAATTGAACTACGTAAAAGCCTGAAATTATTGCATTCATATCACTGTAAAATTTACAGTGATAGCAGCCTAAAAATAAAAAATAAAAATAAAAATAAAAGCAATAAAATACATCAACTTAATATTTGGCATTTAGTTTGCTAGTTAATGGTATAAGCAAATAAATTGTAAAAGGATTAGTTATGAATATTTTTGAAGCACTACGTCATGACCATGACAAACAAAGAAAATTAGTAGATGCACTTATTCAAACGCACGGCGACACAGAGCAGCGCCACACGCTAATGGACGAGCTAAAAACAGAATTAGAACAGCACGCAAAGTTTGAAGAACGTTACTTTTACAACCCACTTATGTTTGATGACTTAACTCATGAAAAAGCGCGCCACAGCGTAGCTGAACATCACGAAATTGATGAATTAATTGAACAACTTGAAGATACCGAAATGAGCTCGTCTGCATGGTTAGTTGCAGCTAAAAAGTTGCACCATTTAGTACATCATCATTTAAGTGAAGAAGAACACGAAGTATTTCAATTAGCGGGTAAAGCACTAACCGAAGGGCAAAAACAAAGCTTAGCAAAGCAATACAACGACGTTATGCATTAACGTATAAACCGACTTCCACACTCCCTGTGTAATTATTGGTTATAAGCCTTATGGCTTATAACCAATTTTTTTGCATGTACTTTATTACTTTACAGTAAATTTCACGTCTTGGTCGCGTAACAAGTAAAGTGCGAAACACGCAGCCCACATTGGCCATGCAGTGAAGAATAATAAGTTATTAAAGCCATCTATATACTGGTTGTACGAAGAAAGCGTTGATAAGCCATGCATTACAAAAATGATACCGTAAGTTATACGCTTTTTAATACCTGCTAAAAATGCCAATACTAATACAAGTTGTAGAGCACCGATAACATAAGCAACTATGTCAGATGAGCCACTAATACCGTAAAAATGTTCGAAAATACGTGCGCTATGACCAGGGTTTACGAATTTATCGAACGTCCACATAACCATTACAATAAATACGCCTAAACGCAAAGATAAAAGTGACCATTGCAAACGGTTTTGCACATCAGAACTCATTGAACCTGTCATAAAATTTCCTTAAATGAATATTAATAAACGTTGAAGTAACCTAGACCGTATAAGTTATTTTTTATTTCAAAAAAATTTAATTATTTTAACTAAAAAAGTAATTAAGCTTTGTAGTAATAAAAGTGAAGCTTATTTTAGGAATTAAAAAATGCTGCGTAAAAGTTAACAACTTTAAAATGTTAGCAGGTGAAAAGTAGTCTATAATTTAAAAAGCCCATTAAAAGCAAATATTTACATTCACTCTAATACAATCGCTCTATTGATATTTTATCGACTGATAAAACTATAGTACTTAATTACCACCTTTATAATACATCTGTTTTGTTATGTTCTAAAAAACAAAAAGAATCGAAATTTTACTGAAATTTATTTTTAATCCTTTCGGTCTTTATCGCCAACAACATTTTAACCGTAGAGAGAAAACGTTTGAAACACGCATATTTAGCACTTTCCCTAGCCACCATATTAAATACACCACTTAATGCTTTTGCAGCCGAAGAATCAAAAACAACAAAAGATGGCGCAATAGAGCGCATTGAGGTGGCAGGCCAAGCTATTAAATCTCAAGGTCTTTCGGTTAAAAACGCCACTGTAGACGGCCCTTTTGGTGACAACTTAGCCCTACAAGATATAGCCCGCTCAGTCACACCAATTTCAAGCGAGTTAATAGAGCAACTCAATATTACGACTTTACAAGACGTGCTCGCAGTAAGCCCTAATACCTATTCAGCAAGTGGTTTTGGCGCACCAAGTTTACCTACTATTCGTGGGCAATTAGGTGAGCTTTTCCAAGATGGTACACGCCGCCAAGCTGGTAATAATGGCTTTGGTGTGCCCTTATCGTTCAACTCTATAGAACAGATAGACGTGGTAAAAGGCGCGCCACCGGTATTATTTGGCTCAAGCCAACGCAACGGTGGTTTTGTAAACTTACATTCTAAAAAAGCATCAACTGACGAAAGTAAAGGTAAAGCAACTGTATCAGCAGGCCGATGGGATCAGTACAGTGTTTTAGTGGATTACAGTGCACCCATTGTAAAAGATAAAGTAGGTTTTAGAGTAAGCGCTGAACACATAGATAACGGCAGCTACTACGACTTTTCGGGCACTAAGAGCGACAGCTTATTTGCATCATTACGCGTATTACCCGATGACAAGAGCAGCTGGGATATTAACTTTGAGTTATACCAAGTTGAATTTACCGATAACGCAGGTATTAACCGCCCTACTCAAGCGCTAATAGATAATGGCCTTTATATTACCGGCCAAGGCGTGCAAGCAAACGGCAGTACTGTACCGGCAGCAGGTTCAATAATCTCACCAACTGGGCAAGTAAAAATAGACCGTAGTACAGTACTTACCGATCCTGATAATCAGAACGAAGCCACTACTTATTTACTACACAGCATTTATAAGCGTGAACTTTCCAACAACGCATCCATTAAAAACATCACGTATTTTCAGCACTTACAACGCGAAGAAATTGCACAAAATAGCTTTGTTGAAATTATAGATGGTGCCGATACCGCGCAAAACCGTACCGAGCTTACCTACCTTTGGAATAGTAATCAGCAAACAATTTTTGCATTTGATGTGCGTTATAACCGCGTATTAGGCTACAGCCAATTTACAACAGAAGCCGACTTACCTATTGATTTAACAGGCCCAATTTCAAATCGCCGCATTCCTTTAACTGATGTACAACAAGCGCGTTTAATTGAAATTAGCCCAGGTGTATTTGTATCCCCTGGTGGTCAATATGATATTAATAATGACGGCAGTGGCGACTTTAACTTATCAGACACTACTGATTCGCGTTCATGGCAAACAGGTTTTGCTATTCAGCAAGATTCTGATTGGACAGATAAGTTTCATACAAGTGTTGGCTACCGCATTGATTTTTATGACGTAGACGCGCACGACCCAATAGCACCAGAAGGTGAAATTGCAGCGAGCGATAGCATTAACGATAAGCTACATTCGGGGCAAGTAAGCTTTAACTACCGATTAAATGGTGATTACACCACTTATGGTGCAGCAAGTTACAACGAAGCCACATCAAATAGCATGGCTGGCGGCACGTCTCTTGGTGGCGACAACACGATTAGCGCGCAAAACTTTTCAACCGAAAATACCTTAGTTGAATTTGGTTTAAAATACGCACCAACCGATAGTGATTGGTACGCCGATGGTGCAGTGTTTAGCCAACGTCGTAGTTTACGTAACCGTGATGGTAGTAATACCGGCATTCGTACTACCGGCTTTGAAAGCCAAGTATTTTATGATGCTTACCCTTATTGGCTAAGTGCTGGCTACAGCTATATTGATGCTCGCTACGATAATTCTGCAAGTAGCCAAGATTCAGCTCAAGTCGCTGATGCATTTGACAACTCACGTCCAGATATTATTGAAGGTACCAGTGTTGGCGCACCTAGCTTTACCGCTTTTGCACCTTCAAACACCCGTGTACAGGGTATCCCTGAGCAATCGTTCAGCTTTAACGGAAATTATTCAATTAATTCGAAATGGCAAACGGGTTTTTCAGGTCTATATACAAAGAGTTACCCACTAGACTTTTTGGCGACAGTAAAAATTCGTGATCAGTACACACTAAACGTAAATACTAGCTATGCTTTTACGCCTAGTACCAAGTTACGATTAGATGTGAACAACGTAACGAATCAAAAAAACTGGCGCCCAGTATTTGAAGGCGGTTACTTTGGTGCAACTTTAGCTTTTCCTGAGTTGCCAATTAACGCCAAGCTTACGCTTACCCATAGTTTTTAAGAGAGAGAACATGATTAAAAAAATATTTTTATTATTGATTGCAGCGGCCGCCGTCGGCCTGTTCTTTCATTTTGACTTACACCAACTACTTACGCTTGATGGCTTAAAAGGGTCAATGGATCAGTTTAGCGATTACAAAGAGCAGTCACCGTTGTTGGTTATTGGTGGGTTCTTTTTACTGTACGTAGTAGTAACAGCTCTCTCGTTACCGGGCGCGGCTATTTTGACACTTGCAGCAGGTGCATTATTTGGCTTAGTTGAAGGCTTATTGGTTGCATCTTTTGCCTCAACTATTGGCGCAACACTTGCCTTTTTAGTATCGCGTTACTTACTACGCGACACTATTAAACAACGTTTCCCTGAGCGCTTAGCCGCCATTGATGCAGGCGTTGAAAAAGAAGGTGGATTTTACTTATTTACCCTTCGTTTAGTGCCGGTGTTTCCGTTCTTTTTAATCAATTTACTAATGGGTGTTACCTCAATAAAGTCATGGACTTATTACTGGGTAAGCCAAGCAGGTATGCTAGCCGGTACATTTGTATTTGTTAACGCAGGTACGCAACTGGCGCAAATAGAGAGCTTATCTGGAATTTTATCATTTAACTTAATCTTATCATTCGCTTTATTGGGCATTTTCCCATTCATTGCTAAAGGAATCTTAAACGTGTTTAAAAAACGTCGCGTATACAAAAACTACACTAAGCCTAAAAAATTCGACCGTAACATGATTGTTATTGGTGCAGGCGCAGGTGGTTTGGTAACAAGTTATATAGCCGCTGCTGTTAAAGCAAAAGTAACCCTTATTGAAGCGGGCGAAATGGGCGGCGACTGTTTAAACTACGGTTGTGTTCCAAGTAAAGCAGTTATTAAAAGCGCTAAAATTGCAGAGCAAATTCGCCACGGTGAAAACTACGGTCTAGAAAACGCAACACCACAGTTTTCGTTCAAAAAAGTAATGGCACGTGTACACAAAGTAATTGCCGATGTAGCACCACACGACAGTGTTGAGCGTTACACCGACTTAGGCGTAGATGTTGTAAAAGGTTACGGTAAATTAATCGACCCGTGGACTGTAGAAATTAAACTTAACGATGGCGGCACGCAAACACTCACTGCCCGTACTATTGTGATTGCCACTGGCGCACGCCCATTTGTACCGCCACTACCTGGTATTGAAGAAACAGGCTATGTAACAAGCGATACATTGTGGAATAAATTTGCAGAGCTAGATGAGGCACCTAAAAAACTTGTAGTACTAGGTGGCGGTCCAATTGGTAGCGAATTAGCACAAAGCTTTGCACGTTTAGGTTCAAGTGTTACGCAAATTGAAATGAGCGAACGCATCATGATCAAAGAAGACCTTGAAGTGTCTACTTTTGCTCACGAAGCGTTAACCGAAAGTGGCGTTAATATTTTAACATCGCACCAAGCACTTCGTTGTGAAACACGCGATGGTAAAAAATATATTGTTGTTAAACATAACGACAAAGAAATAGATATTGAATATGACGAGCTATTATGTGCCGTTGGTAGAAGTGCGCGCCTTAAAGGTTACGGTCTTGAAGAGCTAGGCATAGAAACAAACCGCACAGTAGTAACTAACGAGTACCTTGAAACACTGTACCCTAATATTTTTGCAGCAGGCGATATTGTAGGTCCATACCAATTTACACACGTGGCAGCCCATCAGGGTTGGTACGCAGCTGTAAATGGCTTATTTGGTCACCTTAAAAAGTTTAAAGTAGATTACCGTGTTATTCCGTGGACTACATTTATTGACCCAGAAGTTGCACGTGTTGGCTTAAACGAGCAAGACGCAAAAGACAAAGGCATAGATTACGAAATTACTCGCTTTGAATTTGAAGAGCTAGACCGTGCAATTACCGACAGCGCTACAAAAGGCTTTATTAAAGTGATTACACCCAAAGGCAAAGACAAAATACTCGGTGTTACTGTGGTGTCTGAACACGCTGGCGATTTGATTGCTGAGTTTGTACTGGCAATGAAACACGGCTTAGGTCTTAACAAAATACTCGGTACTATACACAGCTACCCTACTTGGGCTGAAGGTAACAAATACGCAGCAGGTGAGTGGAAACGCGCTCATGCACCTGAAAAAGTGCTTAACTTGCTTGAAAAATACCACACTTGGCGTCGAGGTTAATTATGTTTAAAACACCTCTAAAAGCATTGCTACTTGGTTCGGCTTTAGTTGTAACATCGTTTGCAACGTCATTTTCGGCCCAAGCCCAAAACATGCACGATAGCTGGAATGCATTGTTAAATAAGCATGTTGTTGCTATTAACCAGAATCACAGTACTGAGGTTGATTACGCTGCTATAAAACGTGAGCATGCACAGCTAAAAACGTATTTAGATTCGTTAACGGCTGTAACGCAAAGCGAATTTGACGCATGGGAAAAGCCTAAGCAACTCGCTTTTTTAATCAATGCTTATAATGCGTGGACTGTTGAGCTTATTTTAACTAAGTACCCTGATCTCAAGTCAATTAAAGACTTAGGAAGCTTTTTTAGCTCACCATGGAGTAAAGAGTTTGTGCCATTACTTGGCAAAACTCGCAGCCTTGATGGTATAGAGCATGGTTTAATACGTGGCAGCGGTAAATACAACGACCCACGTATTCACTTTGCAGTAAATTGCGCGAGTATTGGTTGCCCAGCGCTTCGAGAAGAAGCGTATACAGCCACTGATTTAGAGAGCCAATTGCAAGAGCAAACAGTGCGCTTTTTATCAGATATGACACGCAATATGGCTCAAGAAAATACGCTAAGCGTGTCTTCAATATTTAAGTGGTACGGCGATGACTTTGAAAAAGGTTTTAGAGGTGCAAACACGCTACAGCAGTTTTTCCTGCAATACAGCGACGCACTTAAACTGATACCCGCTCAGCAAAAAGCACTTAAAAATGATGACATGAAAGTTAAATTTTTAGACTACAACTGGGATTTAAATGTTCGCCATTAAGTTTTGGCAAACACTGGCGCGATACAGCTTTTGCTGTGTCGCGTTTTGCGTTTGTGCAATCGCAAATTTAGCTGCTTTTTCGAGCATCGCGTTTGCTAATACCGTTATTAACTCAAATAGTAAAAGTATTTTAGTAATAAACAAACAACAGGGAGCTCGCTGGCAACAAGTTCAAGCACTTGGTAGTAATCAAGATGTATACTTTTATGCATGGGGCGGCGACGCGCAAATAAATGCTTATATTCAATGGGCAGCACAGCAAGTTAAAACTAAGTACAACATTAACCTGGTACATGTAAAATTAAGTGACACCAGCGAAGCAGTAAGCCGTGTACTTGCCGAAAAATCAGCAAACAATAACAACCAAGGCAGCGTAGATTTAATGTGGATCAACGGAGCTAACTTTGCCACCATGAGTGAGCACTCTCTGCTTTTAAAGCAATGGGCGAGTAAACTTCCCTACTTTGCATTAACCGATCCGGCTAATAACCCTGCTGTAACCTTTGATTTTGGTTTACCTACCAATGGGATGGAAACGCCATGGGGGCAAGCGTCACTTACGTTTTATTACGACAGCATTGCAATAAATGGTAAGGCAAACAATAAATTGCCGACGACATTAAACGAATTATTAAACTGGAGCGCACAAAACCCTGGTCGCTTTAGTTACCCAAAGCCGCCTGACTTTTTAGGTATGAGCTTTTTAAAATACGCCTTAGTTGTACTGCATCAGCAAAGCAGCGAAAATATTAAAGCGCAGCTAAACCAACCAGCTACAACTAAAAATACAGCGCAAGTGTTAAACCCACTGTGGGACTTTTTAGATAAATTACACCCAACTCTTTGGCGTGGTGGCACTCATTTTATGCAAAGTGGTGCTCAAATGCGCCGCTTAGTAGACGATACAGAGTTGAGTTTAGCCTTTACTTTTTCAGCACCTGAAGTACCGGCAGCTGTAAAACGCTATGATTTACCAAACAGCATTCGCAGTTACGCAATGAGTGATGGCAGTTTAAGTAATACCCATTTTGTGGCAATCCCTTACAATGCAAGCCACCAGCAAAGTGCGCAATTAGTGGCTAATTTTTTACTCAGCCCTGAAGCGCAAGCTCAAAAGCAAAAAGCGCATATATGGGGCGATAAAAGCGTACTTATTCAATCAACGTTAACGCCTGAACAGCAAGCCTTATTTAAAACAGCTAAACCGCATCCAAGTGCACTGCCTTTAAACAGTATTAAACGCACATTGAGCGAACCTCATCCAAGCTGGGTAAACGCCATTATGCAAGGTTGGCAAACCCGTTATGGAGTAAGCCAATGAGCGTTATTTCAAAAAGTGTACCAGTAAATACCAAAGCAACAACGCAGTGCAGCACCGATATGTTTACGCGCATTGTAAAATTTAGCCCGCGATTTTTACTCGCTTTACTTATACTACCCGTACTTGGTGGCTTAATTAGCGTATTGCTGCCTGCCTTTGGTTATGCGCCCGTACTTGAGCAAACAACGTTTAGCTTGCAAGGTTTTAATGCCCTTTGGCAAACACCTGGCCTTACTCAAATGGTTACCTTAAGCGTTGCAACGGGCTTAATAAGTACTCTGCTTGCATTTATCATTACCTTAATGATTTTAGCTGCGTTTTTTAATAGCCCGTGGCTTAACCGAATTCAGCGTTTATTGAGCCCTATATTAGTGATACCTCATGCCGCAGCGGCTATTGCGGTGGGGTTTTTAATTGCCCCTTCAGGTATGATTTCGCGCTTAATATCGCCTTGGTTAAGCGGCTGGGAACTTGCGCCAAACGGCATGTTTCCGCATGATTCGTTCGGTGTTAGTATAATTTTAGGCTTAACACTTAAAGAACTTCCTTTCTTGTTATTAATGGCACTGGGCGTATTGGCGCAACCTGAGCTTGGCAAAAAATTACGCCAACAACATAAGGTTGCGCTTAATTTGGGTTACTGCCCAATGACTGCTTTTTTTAAAGTAATACTGCCAAGCCTTTATCCGCTACTGCGCTTGCCGCTTTTAGCAGTGCTTGCCTATGCAAGCGCAAGTGTAGAAATGCCTCTTATATTAGGCCCAAATACACCACCCACGTTAGCCGTTGCAATAATGCATTGGTTTAACGATGTTGATTTAAATCTGCGTATTAAAGCCTCAGCAGGTGCTTTATTACAACTGGCTGTTACAGGCGGGTTATTAGCCCTTTGGCTTGGCGCAGAAAAGGCCGTAAAAGTGCTATTTAGCGACTCTCTCACTAATGGAGTGCGCGAATACGGCGGATTTTATTGGCAAAAAATAACGGTCGTACTCACCACATTAGTAATTAGCTTTATACTGTTGTCACTTATTGGTTTAGTTATGTGGTCGGTTGCAGGTTTTTGGCGCTTTCCAGATGCAATGCCTGAGCAATTTACACTACTGCATTTTAAAAGTGCGCTAATGCAAATGGGCAGTCCGCTTTTTAATACGCTAGCAATCGGTTTAGTAACCACACTATTTGCCATTATTCTTACTTTATTGTGTTTAGAATCAGAGCAGTTGAGTGACAAACCTATTTCTCGTTTTACCAGTTTAATTATTTACTTACCGTTATTAGTACCCAGTATTGCCTTTTTGTTTGGGCTAGTATGGATACAACAATTGGTAAATAACCAAGCCGCATTTTTTAATGTGGTACTTACGCATTTACTGTTTGTGTTGCCTTATGTGTTTTTGTCACTTGCGAGCAGTTATAGGCGCTTAGATCCTCGTTTTGCTCATGTTGCAGCAAGCCTAGGCGCAGCGCCATGCAAGGTGTTTTTTAAAGTAAAACTACCTCAGTTGTTTGCCCCTATTTTAATTGCAGCCGCACTGGGCTTAGCAATTAGTTTTGGACAATACCTCCCCACGCTTTTAGCTGGCGGCGGGCGCATAGCCACAATAACAACCGAAGCCGTTACGCTTGCCAATGGCGCAAGCAGACGCACCAGTGCCGTGTACGCTATTATGCAAATGGCGTTGCCACTTATTGGATTTATACTGGCATGGGTTTTACCTAAATATTTTTTCAAAAGTGCACGTGTTTAAACGTGCACATATTTAAAGCACCCATGTTTAACACTATCAGGGTTAAGGTTTTTTAATGCAGTCATCGTTACAGATTAAAAATTGTCAGCTTTATCGCCAAAATGAGCTGTTACTTAGCTTAAACGAGCAAGTTAATGGCGGTGAAATTCTGACTATTATGGGCCCATCAGGCAGTGGTAAATCAAGCTTATTAAATTGGCTTACGGGTACTTTACCAAGTAGCTTTAAGGCCAATGGTGAGGTGTGGCTTAATGGTCAAAATATCGATAACACCCCTCCACACTTGCGCCATATTGGAGTGCTTTATCAAGACGCTTTATTGTTTTCGCATTTAACTGTTGCTGGTAACATTGCCTTTGCAATGCCCAAAGGTAATAAAAAACAACGCCTTGAAAAAATAGAACACGCACTTGAGCAAGTAGGTCTTAAAGACATGGGTAATCGTCACCCCGATAACTTATCGGGCGGGCAACAAGCCCGTGTTGCATTATTACGTATGCTGCTGAGCGAACCTAAAGCCATTTTACTCGACGAACCCTTTAGCAAACTCGACACCCAGCTGCGTGTTGATACACGCGAACTCGTGTTTAGCCAAATACGCGATCATAAGCTACCTGCAATTATGGTAACTCACGACCATAGCGACGCCGACGCTGCAAGTGGCAAACTAATTACTTTAAGTAGCGCACTTTAAATACATAGCTTTAAACGCATAAGGCAAAAAACATGCTAGACAAATTTATCACCCCTATAATTAAGCCACTTTTAACACCTGTGGTTATGCTTATGCATAAACGCGGCATAACTGCCGATCAGCTAACCGTTGTAGGCTTTTTAGTTGGCTTATTAGCCGTGCCATTACTGGCATTTGAAATGTGGTACGGGGCATTAGTTGCCATTGCTTTAAATCGAATTTTAGATGGACTTGATGGCGCATTAGCACGCTATGCAAACCAAAGTTCAAGCGCGGGTGGCTTTTTAGATATCACACTCGACTTTTTATTTTACGCGGCTATTCCGCTTGGCTTTATTTTGGCAAACCCTGAGCAAAACGCGATAGCGGGATCGTTATTACTTGCCACTTTTATTGGTACGGGCTCAAGCTTTTTAGCTTTTGCGATTGCCGCCGAAAAATTTAAACTAGAAAAACCGCAATTTAAATACAAAAGCTTTTACTACTTAAACGGCTTAACCGAAGGCACTGAAACAATAGCGCTATTTATTGCATTTTGTATTTGGCCGCAGT
This sequence comes from Pseudoalteromonas sp. 78C3, assembly GCF_002836695.1. Classification (NCBI taxonomy): domain Bacteria; kingdom Pseudomonadati; phylum Pseudomonadota; class Gammaproteobacteria; order Alteromonadales; family Pseudoalteromonadaceae; genus Pseudoalteromonas; species Pseudoalteromonas sp. 78C3. Next base: position 7,681 of record NZ_PJAV01000170.1, on the reverse strand, counting down.
ACTTTGCGGTTATGGCGAGCATTTTTGCTATTGCGTGTGGCATAACTATTTTTACCCGTATACATGGCGGTTATCACACGCTTAAGCAACAAGAAGCAGCTGAAAACATGCCTAGCATGTGCAAATTCAGAGGTAATAAATGACTAATGAAGTATGGTGGCGACTCGGCTGCTTTTTTAGTATTTTAATTATAATGATGCTGCTTGAATGGCAAAAGCCAGCTCGCCAAGCACCTATTAAAAGCAGTACACGTTGGTTTGCTAATTTTGGGTTAGTGTTTGCTTCATCAGTTATTGCGCGCTTAGTGGTCCCTATTGGGTTAACCGCTGTTGCACTTTACACTCAAGAGCACGGCATTGGCTTATTTAATCAAATAGCCCTACCAAGCAGTTTAATTATTATATTGAGCATACTTTTACTCGATATATTAATTTATTGGCAGCATAGATTATTTCATCAAGTGCCTATTTTATGGCGTTTGCACCGTGTACACCACGCCGATGCACATGTAGATACAAGTACTGGCTTGCGCTTTCACCCTATCGAAATTGTGCTGAGCATACTTATAAAACTCATTGCAGTAACTGCTCTTGGCGTACCTGCCATTGCGGTACTTATATTTGAAATAGCACTTAATGGTTTAGCATTATTTAATCATGCAAATATACGTCTACCTAATGCCATTGAAAAACCACTGCGTTTAATATTAATGACGCAAATATTGCATCGAATTCACCATAGCCAAGTGGTTAGCGAAACTAACTCAAACTATGGTTTTAGTGTAATTTGGTGGGATAAATTATTTGGTAGCTACAAAGATAAAGCAAAAAAAGCCGACGCAGATATAAATATTGGCTTAAAAGAATACCCAAGCCAAAAGCAAAATGCCTCGCTTTGGGGATTACTTTCAATGCCTTTTAAAAACAAGTAAAAACAAGCATATTTTATCTCATACAATACCAATCCACTTAAAATTACTTTTATGTAGATTGGTATAAACAAAATACTCTTTAAATACTATAAATATACCTGTCACTAACCTTTTAATTGTTAAGTCCTTTCCTACTTTTTGACGTAAAAAATATTCCGTTCTTGCTCCCATCAAAAAACACAAACAACGTAACCATTTGTATAAAATGCAATTTATGTACAGTCTCAAATTGGTAAACTGGTCTTACCGTAAACTAATTGTAAATAAAATAAACAAATATGTTGACCATTTGCGTACTCCACAATATCATTTGTAAGCGCTTACAAAACACATATCAAAATGTAAGCGCTTACAGCACGAAAAAACAAAGCTCAAAAAACAATTAATCTGACAATAATCTGTTGAAACCGGGGTTCAGTTATGAACATTGAAACAACGCACATTACACGTTTACTTGCCGCTATCTCTTTAGTTACGTTAGCTGGCTGTGGTGGCGACTCTGCCACTAAATCAAATTTTGAAAATGTAGATGCCTCTGAACCAGTATCAGATTGGCAAATGGTTTGGAGCGACGAGTTTGAAGGCTCAGCCATTGATACAAACAAATGGAACTATGAATTAAACTGCAATGGCGGTGGTAACAACGAGAAACAGTGTTACACCGACAGCGAGCAAAATGCATTTATTGCAGACGGTGTGTTAAACATTGTTGCCCTACCCGCTGAAGAAGGTGCAGAAAAGCCTTACACTTCAGCGCGCTTAAATACGCGTTACAACGCTGACTTTACGTATGGTCGCTTTGAAGTGCGCGCCAAACTTCCATCAGGACAAGGTAGCTGGCCAGCATTTTGGATGCTGCCAACAGATGAAGTTTACGGCACTTGGCCTCGTTCTGGCGAAATAGATGTTTTAGAATCAGTAAATCTTAAAACACCGGATGAAGACGGTGGAATAGAGTCAAGCATCCACGGCACACTTCATTACGGACGCGCGTGGCCAGATAACAGCTCTACGGGCAAAGAATTTAAATTCCCTGAAAATACTAACCCGGCAGATGATTTCCACACGTATGCTGTTGAATGGCAAGAAGGTGAAATTCGCTGGTACGTAGACGGTTACCTTTATGCAACTCAGCGTCAATCAGAAGTTCGTACTAATGCAAGTGACGAGGCTGTAGGTCTAAAACACCGTGGCTGGTTTGCAGAATATTTTGAGCAAGGTTCTGGCGAGCTTGAAACTCACTGGGATAGCGCACCATTTGATAAAGATTTTCACTTATTGCTAAACCTAGCAGTAGGCGGCGACTGGCCTGAAAACGTTAATGATCTAGGTATAGATGCTAGCGCATTTGAAAACGGCCAAACCTTTGCTATTGATTACGTACGTGTTTATCAATGTGCATCAAACCCTGAAACAGGTAAAGGCTGTGAAACTATTCGCCCGGGTTACAATAGCCTAGACGATGCATTGCTTGAAGGCGATGCACCAATTCCTAGCCCACCTTCGACAGGCATTGCAACACCACTGACTATTTTTGGTGAGTCATTTAATCCAAATTGGCCTGCATGGGATTGTTGTGGAGGATCTACTCCCGCTATTGTTGCAGATGAAACCCAAGGTAATGTAGTTGAATTTGTAGTAGGTGCAGAACCCACTGTAATGGGCTTTATTAGCCGTGAGATTTTTATTACTGACGAAGCAGGAAAAGCCAGCCCGTTTGATGCATCTCCAATGCTGGATGAAGGTTACGTTCGTTTTAAAATGAAAGTAACAAATGCACCAGGCACTGCTGATGCAGCTTGGCTTGTAAAACTTGAAAGTAATGAAGGTTCTAGCGCATTAGAAATGCCGATTACAGATAGCATTGAAGGCGTAAGTCCTGTTGTTGGCCAATGGCAAACTTATACATTTTTATTAAAAGATCTAGATGCTGCAAATTTAGATATTAGTGCAATTGATGTGATCATGGTGTTTCCAGCATGGGGCGCAGGTGAAGGCGCTGTTTATTTAATTGACGATGTTGAGATTACTCAAGATAACTTAGGCGTATCACCTGAGCTTACTATTTTTACTGATGAGCAAAATCTAGCATGGCCAATGTGGGATTGTTGTGGTGGCTCAACCCCTGTTGAAGCTATGGATGATGAAGAACATGGTTTAACCGCAGAATTTAGCATTGGTGCAGAGCCTACTGTAATGGGCTTTAATAGCCGCACATCGTCAGGTGGCGCAGGTGAATCGTTTGATGCTAGTAGCATTTTAGATGAAGGCGTTATTCAATTTGATTTAAAAGTAACGTCTGCACCGAGTGACCCAACTACACAGTGGTTGTTTAAAGTTGAGTCAAACGAAGGTGACTCAGCAGTAGAGCTTGAACTAACGGCAAGTGTTGAAGGCGTAGCGCCAGTTACTGGCGAATGGCAAACATATACGTTTAAGCTCTCTGATCTTGCAGCTGCAGGCTTAGATGTTAGCACTATTGATGTACTGATGATTTTTCCAGCATGGGGTGCAGGTGAAGGTTCTGTTTACCGTGTAGATAACGTTAAAATTTATAATCCAAATGCAGCACCAGCTACAACGGGTGAGCTTACTGTATTTAAAGATGCAGCGGCCGAGCAATGGAGTATTTGGGATTGTTGTGGTGGCTCTACACCAACAACAGAAACCGATGATGACGCGCATGGCGCAGTAGCGCAATTTAGCATTGGTTCTACTGCTACAGTAATGGGCTTTATTGCTGATGAAGACGTATCGTTTGATGCCTCTGCAATACTTGAAAATGGTGTAGTTCAATTTGATATGAAAGTTGTATCAGCGCCTTCAGATATTGACGCACAATGGCTATTTAAAATTGAATCAATTGGTACATCGAGTGCCGTAGAGCTTGCTTTATCTAGCAGTGTTGAAGGCCAAGTACCTGTAACGGGCGAATGGCAAACATACACCTTCCCTCTTCAGCAATTATTTGATGCCGGCCTAGACATTAGCGCATTAAACGTAATTATGGTTTTTCCTAGCTGGGACATGGGCGATGGCGCGCTTTACCGTATAGACAACGTGATTATTGCAAATCCATAAAACACACACCAATAGGCGCTTAGCGCCTATTGCTACACAACAACATTTTATAAAGCAGAGCTATTATGAACACATTTAATTTTAAAAAGAGCCAACTTGCGGCTTCTGTGTCTCTCATCATTGCTGCGAGCACATTAAACACAGCTATTGCGGCAGAAGCACAAACAAGCGTTTCATCTGATGTAGAAGTTATTGAAGTAAAAGGTATTCGTGGTTCACTTATTCGTTCTATGGATATGAAACGCGACTCTTCTGGTATTGTAGATGCCATTTCGTCTGAAGAAATGGGTAAATTCCCAGATACCAACTTAGCAGAATCATTACAACGTATTACCGGTGTATCGGTTAGTCGCGCAAACGGTGAGGGTAGCCAAATTACAGTACGTGGTTTTGGTCCTGAGTTTAACTTAATTACCTTAAATGGTCGCCAAATGCCGGGCACAGGTTATACACGTTCGTACAACCTTGAAAACATCGCCTCTGAAGGTGTAAGTGCGCTTGAAGTATTTAAAACAGCACGTGCAGACGTGCCAAGCGGTGGCTTAGGTGCAACAGTTAATATTTCTACTGCGCGCCCTTTTCAAAAGCCGGGTCAAAATTTTTCAGCAACCGTTAAAGCAAATCACGACTCGTCGAACGAAGCTGGCGATGACGTAACACCAGAGTTCTCTACTGTTTACAGCAATACCTTTGCAGATGACACTTTTGGTTTTGGTTTTTCATTTTCGCACCAAGAGCGTGACTTTCAAAAACAAAGTGCCAATATCCAAGGCTGGCAGGCAAATGTAGACTTACCTGATTTAGATAGCAGCAACGTAGTTGATAACCGTACAAACCCTGCAGGTAACTACTACTTCCCTAAAGACATGAACTACTCTATTGAAGATGTAGAACGTGAACGTACAAACGGACAAGTTACTTTTCAGTTTGCACCAGTAGATGGCTTTGTAGCAACACTTGATTACACTGCAAGTAAAGCTGTAACAGGTTCTCAGAGTATTGGTTGGGGTATTTGGAACGACTTTGGTAGCAATCTTAATGGCTACGAATTAGATGAAAATGGCACAGCTGTTTATGCTGATATTAGCGGTAATGACGCGTCATTCACAGCTAATAAAGGCACTTCAGAAGTAAAAGCGCGTTCACTTGGTTTAAACTTAGATTGGGAAATTAGCGACACGTGGCACGTAGAGCTTGATTACCACGACTCTAAAAACGAAACTGATAACGGCGCCGACAATGGGCTGGGAAGTGCCGGTCAAGTAATTTTAGGTTCTGATCAGCTAGCTAATAAAATTTATGATTACCGTACGGGCGAAGTACCCAGTGCACAAGTTAATTGGTTAAATGGCACAAGTGAATTAACGCCTGGCGAAATTGATTCAAACTTTAGTCAGTTTATTCATTCACCTGGTGAATCAAACATTGAACAATTACAACTGCATACGACATGGTATAACGAAAGCTATGACATTGGTTTAGTTAAAGTTAAATTTGGCGCATCACGTACAGAACAAAACACCGGTGGTTACACCGCGTGGAGTGGTTTAGTAGGTGGTCCAGGCTTTAACCCATCGTATACAGAAATATTCCCAGATAGTATGTTTACCCGCAACGATACATCAGGCCTTTTAGATCAGTTTGATGGCGGCGGCAGCGACTTACAACCTGGTTACTACTACACCTACGATTTTGACGAAGCTGTTGCACGCCAAATTGCGTATTTAACGGCTGATGTAACGGGTGGCGATGCATATACAGCTAATGCATACGCAGACGGAATAGATAGCGAGAGCTACGTAGAAGAAATAACGAATAGCTTTTATGTTCAATCAAGCTGGGAATTTGACGTAAGTAACTACTACGTAAAAGTAAATGCAGGCCTACGCTATGAGCAAACAGACGTAACAAGTACTGTGCGCCAACGCGTTGAAGATCAAGTTAATTGGATCAGCGCTTCAGAGTGGATCATGCAATACGCTGCTGGCGGCGATGATAACTTCTTAGAGCAACAAGGTGATTACGATGTTTTACTGCCTTCAATCGACGTAAGTGTTGATTTAACTGAAGACGTAGTAGCCCGCGTATCTTGGGGTAAAACAATGTCGCGTGCACCACTAGGTAATCTAGCCGGTGGTCGTAGTTTAACAGGCAGCCCAAAACCAGGTTCTCGTACAGGTGGCCAAGGTAATACAAACTTATTACCGTTTGAATCAACAAACCTTGATTTATCACTTGAGTATTACTACGCAGAAGGCAGCTACGCATCTGTTGGTTACTTTAAAAAAGATGTTGATAACTTTATTCAAACCACCATTACGCAAACCACTATTGATGGCTTGCACGATATTTTAAACGGCCCTCGTTACTTACAAGCCGTAAGCGATATTGAATCACGTGGCGAGCAAGCAACAACCGACGCTATTTTTGCACAAATGATTGCCAGCGGTTACGGCAATGCAAATGGCGTTATTGAACCAAACAGCGACGATCCGCTAATTACATGGAATATTAGCCAGCCACAAAACACCGACAGTAAATCGGTAGATGGTTTTGAAGTAGCTGTTCAGCACTTAATTGGTGAAACCGGTTTTGGTGTAGGTGTTAACGCGACGTTTGTAGATGGCGACGTTGAATTTGATAGCGAAAGCCTTGATCAACAAGCACCGCTTACAGGCTTGAGTGACTCAGCTAACTTCCAAGGCTTTTACGAAAAAGACGGCCTATCGGTTAAAATCACTTACGCATGGCGCGACTCATACCTAATTGGTGTTGGCCAAGCACAAGGCTCAGCTGATGCACCGCCGCAATATGCTAAAGCCTACGGCCAATGGGATATGAGCGTTAACTACGATGTAAACGAAAACGTAACGGTATTTTTTGATGGCATAAACTTAAATAATGCCACCGAAGAAGGTTACGGACGTTACGAAGAGCAGTTCTTATTTGCTAATCAATACGGTCCTCGTTACTCAATTGGTGCTCGTTACACGTTCTAACTAAATTTCCTTTAGTAAAAATGCAAAAAAAACCGCTCACTGAGCGGTTTTTTATTGCCTTAACTCTTAGTTATTTACCAGTAATGAGCTGTTAACCTCCGACCTTTGGTAAAGGCTTCTTACTTAATATTTCAAATGTAATTAAATCCACAAGCATTGAATAAACCACATTATTATTAATAAAAATAACAAAAAGCTCCCCGTCAGAATTTAAACCTGATTCAACTATACGATTATAATCTGTAATAATTTCAGTGTAATTAGAGCCATCAACTTTACTTAAAGCAAAAGTCCGATTGTCGGTGTTATCCAATTTATTATCTAAATTTGTATCACTATTTATTACTTCATAAGAGATAGCGCGGGTGGCTGACCTTTCATTAAACTCATCATCTACAAGTGGCATTATATCTATAATTAACTGTTCTATAGATTTAAATAACCAAACAGAGTTATTCGTAATGCTATTAATAAAGAGAACGTTTTTTGATCTAGTTGGTTTATAGCTACTTCCGCCAAACTCATTATATATCCCCAGTACTTCACTTTTTTCTACAAACAGTTTTTCGGACTCAAGTGCAATAAAATAAAAATCAGTACCACTTATTTTATGTGGATAACCTAAGCGCCAGTTTTCTTCTTTGTTATCGTCTTGAGCTAAATTTAATGT